>NZ_KV818007.1:54027-143245 GCF_001814825.1 Corynebacterium sp. HMSC071B10
CCCCACCCGCCGGTGCGGGCAAGCTTGAGCGGCTCGCGGGTGGCAAGGCCGATGACCTCGGTGTTCTCTGGTGCTTCGCCGCCTGCATGCCCGCGCGCCATGCCGACGAGGTGGTGTTTTGCCTCGCCGGTAGCGAACACGGCGCGGTAGGTGCCGGATTGGAAGACCTCGGCCAGCTCCTTGCGCACGCGCAGTCCTTCGGCGGTGACGCACTGCTTGGCCCAGTCGGCGGCGTCGGCAAGCGCCTCCGGCGAGGGCTCACGGTCGCCGTAGAGGAAATGCGCGAGCGAGAAGTCGGTTTCTGCGCGCGCCTCGTCGTACTGCTGCAGCGCCTGGGTCCTGGCGGTGTAGTCCACAAACGCGCGGTTGTCCGGGTCCACCAGTGTGAGCTGCATGAACTCCTGGCCCTGGTAAGTATCCGGGATGCCCGGGCCCACCAGCTGCAGCAGTTTCCTGCCCAGGCTCACCTGCACCGCGCCCGGGTGCAGCTGCTGGACAAACTCAGTGAGCTTGGCTGCCGCGGGGCCGTAGAGCACGGCATCGACCCAGTCGATGATGCGGTGTTCGTAGCGCTCGTTCTGATCAAACCAGGTGGTGTGCAGCGCGGCTTCGCGCACCGCCTTCAGCGCATAGGCGTGCAGGCGTGCTTGCAGCGCGTCGGTAATCTCCCCGTTGTAGGGCCAGACCCCGAGGATGTTCTGCAGCAGGAAGTGGCCCGTGGCGGCGTCCGGCGGCGGAACCATCGCCGTGACCTGGCGCACCAGCTCGGCGAAATCGTTGGCGACCTCCGCAAGCTCGAGCATGCGGGCGCGGGTGTCCTCGCTGCGCTTGGTGTCGTGCGTGGACAGCGAGGTCATCGCCTGCGGCCAGAGGCTGGCCCGCTCGTGCTGCAGCAGGTGGAACTCGGCTGCTCCCACCCCGAAGCGACCCGGTGCGCCGCCGACCTCCTGCAGGGCGACGAGTCGGCTGGCGCGGTAGAAGAGGGTGTCCTCCACGCCCTTGGCCATCACAGCGCCGCAGACTTGGGCAAACCGGTTCTTTGCTTCCCCGGAGGCGAGGAAGGCCGAGGAGATGAGGTCGAGCGCGCCCCGGCGCGAGGGGAAACGTTTGGACATCTCCGCGATCACGGTGGAGGTGATGCGGGACAGCGAGCAGTAGTCCGCGCGGTAGACGGGCATGGCGGCGACGAGCTCGATGACGGTGGCGGCCAGTTCCTCGTCCGAGACGGTATTCCGGGTATCTGAGTCCGCGGTCGCGGACTCTGCTGTCGCTGCAGAGGCCGCGGAGAAGTTATCGCGCCGGATTGCACGCACGAGGCGGCGGATTTCTGCGGCGAGCTCGGAGCTGGCGACGTCGCGCTTGAGCTGCTGCGCGCTCGCGGCGATCGCTTCGTCATTCCAGGTGGAGCCGGACTGCTGCAGCGCCAGCATGCTGAGTGTGTCCTCGGCGGAACGGTTGAGGAAGATGCCGTCGAGCTCGCGCATCGCGTCGTAGCCCGTGGTGCCGTCGACGCGCAGGCGCGGGTCCAGCGGCTCGTCGACCTCGAGGATCTTCTCCACCACCAGCCAGCGGTCTGGCCCGACGAGATCGCGAAGTCGGGAGAGATAGCCGAAGGGGTCGGTGAGCCCGTCCGGGTGGTCGACGCGCACCCCGTCGAGAAGGTCCTCCGCGATGAGCTGGCGCAGCAGTCGGTGCGTGTGCTCGAACACCAGCGGGTCCTCCTGGCGCACCCCGGCGAGCCCGTTGACTGAGAAGAAACGCCGGTAGGAGATCACTCCGTCGCGCCAGAACATCAGGCGGTAGGCCTGGCGGTCGTAGACCTGTTGCGGGTCGTCCTCCAAGCTGTCGTAGGAGCCAGGGGCGAGCGGGAAGTAGTTGTCAAAGTAGGCAAGCACGTCCTCGCCCTCGGGCGCAAGGCCTGCCGGGAACTCTTCGGCGGGCAGGTGGACAAGGCGCAGCTGCGCCTCGTCGCCCTCCTTGCCCAGCACCGGCATGCCCAGCTTGCCACCCGCGCCGTTGTCCTCGTGCCAGTCGATATCAAAGAAAGAGGCGTACTCGGAGTCCTGGCCGCGCTTGAGCACGTCCCACCACCACCGGTTGTAGCGCGGCACCTCCACGCCGACGTGGTTGGGCACGAGATCGGCGATCAGCCCCAAGCCCGCCTCCTTGGCCGCGGACGCGAGCGCGCGCAGTCCTTCGATGCCGCCGAGCTGCGGGTTGACCTCGGTGGGATCCAGCACGTCGTAGCCGTGGTTGGAATCCGGCATGGCCGTAAAGATGGGGGAGAGGTACAGGTGCGAGATCCCGAGCGTGCGCAGGTAAGGGATGAGCTCGGCGGCCTCGGCGAAACCGAAGGCGCGCCCGGAGGGATCCGCGCCGGGTCCGCGCAGCTGCAAGCGGTAGGTGGAAGTGATCGGTTGACGCATGACGTCTCGCTCCTTGTGCGGGCTTGCTTGTCTCGCGGCACCTCCGCGGTGCCAGTACACCCCACTACACTGTAGTGAAAAGCGGGGCGAACAACCGGGGACTAGGTAAAACGCATCGGGGTCCGGGGCGGCACGGCCAGCAGCGGAAACCCGAGCGAGTAGCGCATGAGGCGATCCCAGCCCAGCGTTTGCGCGACCTGGCGCGCGGTCGCATCGAAGGCAAAAAGCGTGTCGCCATCGCCCACGTAGTAGGTCAGCTCGTGGCGCGGGCGCAGCGTGGCAACCAGGTGCTGGTGAAGCTTCTGGAAGGACTGCGGGTGGGCGAGCCAGCCCGCGGCGGTGTGCCCGCGCGCTTGGACCTCGACACCTTTCAGCAGCTGCCCAGGATCACTGCCCAAGGCGGGGCGCACCCAGAAGGTATCGGCCAGGCCCGCCAGGTGCGCGCCTACGGCGTTCCACAGCTGGTGTTCGTTGAAGCCTAAGTGGCCCACCTGCTGGTGGGACAGCGCGCCGTGCTCCTTCGTATCAAAGACGCAGGCGAGTCCGCGCGACAGGCGCACATAGGCGGTCGAGGTGTTCAGGCCCGCGGTGATCCAGGCGTAGGGGCCCGTGCCGTAGCGCTCGTCGCGCCACGCGAGCCGTGGAATCACAGCGGGAGCCTTCAGCGTTGGTCGGTGGGCAGGAGACAGAGTGGTGGTGGAATGCGTCATACATAGTTAGACGCAGCCAAAGTGGCTCCGGTTCCCTCCGCGGGCAAGAAATTTTCTCGCGCCCGCAAAACCGGTCCTAAAACGGCGGGGTTTCGTCCAGACCCAGCACATTGAGCAGTTTGTCTGCCTGCCAGATCTGGATGCCCTGGCCCTTCTCGTTGAGCTCGTTGGCGCGCTTTTCCTTCGAGGTCACCGAGTTCCACGCGCCGACCACCAGAATGGTCGTCTTCTTCGTCACGTTCTTGCCCACCTGGCCGCCGAGCTCGGCGATGCCATTCCACAGCGTGCCCTTGTCAAAGGGCTCGAATTCGCCGGTGAGCGTGACGTGCTCGCCAAACAGAGCAGAGTCCGGGCTCGCGTCCGGGTTCGGCTCCGGCACGGTATCCGGGGTGGCCACGGACTGCCAGGGCGCGGGCCTGCGCTGCGCAGACTCGCCGCGAGAAGCGCCCGCTTCTCGACGCTGCGGCCCCGCCTGGTTACTACCCCGGGGAGCCGCAGCGGCCTCGACCACCGTGCGCGCCCCGCCCTCGGCGAAGCGCTCGGCCTGCAGTGCACGCTTCTCACCGGAACGGTCGCGCACCACCGGCGAGACCTTCGCCTGCTCGATGGTGCCCATGGCGAACCCGGAATCGTGGACAAAGCCCATCAGCGAACCGGTGTAGCCCGCCTCGCGGACCAAGCCGAGCATGATGCCAGCGCACGCCGCCGCATCAGCGCAGGCGTCGTGGTGATTGTCCAGTGGGGTGCCGAAGTGTTCCGCGAGCGTCGGCAAGCGGTGGTTGCGCACGCCGAGCTTCTTGGCGCGGGCTTGGGCGAGCGTACACGCAAACACCAGTGGGGGCACCTCGCGGCCGGTAGCGATGCACGCCGAATGCAGCGCGGAGGCGTCGAACTGGGCGTTGTGCGCCACGAGTGGCAGGTCGCCCACAAAGTCGACCAGCTCGTCGATGCGGTCGCGCACGCCGGGGGCGTCGGCAACATCCTCGGCGCGGATCCCGTGGATGGCCACGTTGCCCGGCTCGAAGAAGTTGTACTCTTCAGGCGGCTGGCACAGCCAGGAGGCGCGCTCGACTTCTTCGCCGTCGACGATCTTGACCAGGCCGATCTGGCAGATTGAGCCCCAGTGCGGGTTCGCCGTCTCCACGTCGAAGCCGACAAAGCTCAGCCCCGGCACACCTGCAGTACTCCCGCCGGCTTCAACCGTGTCCACCTCGGGGGCCTTGCCCTGGCGTGCCAGCTCGAGCAGTTCGACCAGCTCGCCGACCTCCTCCGCCGCACCGGGAGCGAAACGCAGCATCAGCGGGTGCTCGGAATCGCTGCGCAGCGCGCATTCGACGCGGTACTCGCTGACCCCATCGCCGGCGTGCACGTGCACTTCGGCGATGTCGTCGATTGCCACGCTGCGCTCGGCGCTGTGACCGGAAAGGGCGGCGAACAGCGGGGAGGGGCGGACCACCACCTCGGTGTTCGTCACCGATACCAGGGCGCCGTGGGCAGCAATCACGTCGAAAACTCTCCAATCACAGTGGGCACGTATAGGCGGTAGTCTAGCGGGGACTACGCGGCGTCGATAAGCAGTTGCCCTAGGACATCACCGGCGGCTCGATCTGCTTGAGCACGATCGTCGAGCGGGCGGGCACCGTCAGGGTGCCCTCTGCCTCCGCCGGGGCGAAGCCGACCGGGTAGCCCAACGGCTCCGTGGTGTCGATGAGGACCTCCCACTTCGCGCCGAACTTCTGCGGCGGGATGCGGAACTCAATGTCCTCGTAGTGGGCGTTAAACATCAACACGAAGGAATCGTCGGTGACCTGGCGGCCGCGGGCGTCCGGCTCGGTGATAGCGTCGCCGTTGAGGTAGACCATCAGCGCCTTGCCGAAGGCGAAATCCCAGTCCTTCTGCTCCATGAGCTGACCATCCGGGACCAGCCACGCGATCTCGCGGTCGAGCACGTCCTCGCCCAGCGCACCGCCGGAGAGGAAGCGGCGGCGGCGGAAGACCGGGTGGGCCTGGCGGATCGCGATGAGGCGTTTGGTGAAGTCGTGGAGCTCGTCCGCCTCCTGCAGACGGTCCCAGTTCATCCACGCGATCTCGTTGTCCTGGCAGTAGACGTTGTTGTTGCCGCCCTGGGTGCGGGCGAACTCGTCGCCGTGCGAAATCATCGGGGTGCCCTGCGAAAGCAGAAGCGTGGTCAGGAAGTTGCGGCGCTGCTGGGCGCGCAGTTGGCGGATCTCCGGATCATCCGTGGGGCCCTCCACACCGCAGTTCCAGGAGCGGTTGTGGCTCTCGCCGTCGCGGTTGTCCTCGCCGTTGGCCTCGTTGTGCTTCTCGTTGTAGCTGACCAGGTCGTTGAGGGTAAAGCCGTCGTGGGCGGTGATGAAGTTGATCGAGGCCGTCGGGCGGCGGCCGTTGTGCTGGTACAGATCCGAGGAGCCGGTCAGGCGTGAGGCGAACTCGCCGAGCGTGGAGGGCTCGCCGCGCCAGAAGTCGCGCATAGTGTCGCGGTACTTGCCGTTCCACTCGCTCCACAGGGCGGGGAAGTTGCCCACCTGGTAGCCGCCCTCGCCCACGTCCCAGGGCTCGGCGATGAGCTTGACCTGGCTGACCACCGGGTCCTGCTGCACCAGGTCGAAGAAGGTGGCCAGGCGGTCCACGTCCGAGAACTCGCGCGCGAGCGTGGAGGCCAGATCGAAGCGGAACCCGTCGACGTGCATCTCGGTGACCCAGTAGCGCAGGCTGTCCATGATCAGCTGCAGGGAGTGCGGGTCGCGTACGTTAAAGGAGTTGCCGGTGCCGGTGTAGTCCATGTAGTGGTACTTGTCGTCTTCCACCAGGCGGTAGTAGGCCTCGTTGTCAATGCCGCGGAAGGCGATCGTTGGGCCCAAGTGGTTGCCCTCGGCGGTGTGGTTGTACACCACGTCAAGGATGACCTCCATGCCCGCGTCGTGGTAGGCGCGCACCATGTGCTTGAACTCGGCGACCGCGTCACCGGGGTTCGAGCTCGAGGCGTAGTGATGCTCGGGCGCGAAGAAGCCGAAGGTGTTGTAGCCCCAGTAGTTGCGCAGGCCCAGCTCTTTGAGGCGGTCGTCCTGGAAGAACTGGTGTACCGGCAGAAGCTCCACCGAGGTCACACCCAGGTCCTTGAGGTAGTCCACCACGGCCGGGTGCGCCATGCCGGCGTAGGTGCCGCGCAGGTTCTCCGGGACCTCCGGGTGGGTCTGCGTCATGCCCTTGACGTGGCACTCGTAGATCACCGTCTCCTCGTCCGGGATGCGCGGGTTGCGGTCATCACCCCAGTCGAAGAACGGGTTGATCACCACCGAAAGCATCGTGTGGCCCAGCGAGTCCTCCTCGTTGCGGCCGGTGCCGGGCTCATCTGCGGTGGTGTCGTAGGAGAACAGGGAGCTGTGCGTGTTGAAGGTGCCGTCGAAGGCACGAGCGTAGGGGTCGATGAGCAGCTTGTTCGCATCACAGCGCTTGCCGTTCGCCGGGTCCCACGGCCCGTGCACGCGGTAGCCGTAGCGCTGCCCCGGGCTGACGGTGGGCAGGTAGCCGTGCCAGACGTGGTTGTCCACCTCTTCGAGCTCCACGCGGGTCTCCGCGCCGTCGTCGTCGATCAGGCACAGCTCGACGCGCTCCGCCACGCCAGAAAAGAGGGCAAAGTTGGTGCCAGCGCCGTCGTAGGTTGAGCCCAGTGGGTAGGCGGACCCCGGCCACACGATCGGGGCTTCGGGGGATTGCGATGTCGCTGCAGATTCAGTCATGGGAGCCGATTCTAGTCCAATCCCGTCTCCGTGCCCGGCGCGCGCAGGCCCTCCAGGAGCAGTGCCACCCCCTCGGCGTGCTCTTTGGCGGCGTCAGCAGCGCTAATCGCGGGTGCCTCGCCCGTGAGCGCGGCCAGCTGCGCGCCAGCCTGGTAGACCATTGCGGCCCCCAGCGTCATGTAGACCAGGTTCGCGGCCGCCCCGCGCGCCACGCTTGCCGACGCCCGCTCGCCCCACTCCGCACGCACCTGCGCCACAAACACCGCAATCAGCTCCTCGCGCACCGGGGCGTCGGGCTGGCTGAGCGCGGCCAGGACCACCTCTGCGCCGTCGCGTACCTCGAGTACATGCGCGCGCAGCGAAGCGGCAAGTGCTGCGGTGTCGGTAGTTTCAGCGGCTGCCGCGTCTGCGGAAACCGGGCGCACAATTTCTGCCGCGAGGCTGGCGATGAGTTCCTGCTTGTTTTCGATGTGCCAGTACAGCGCGCCGGGGGCGACGCCGAGGGAGGTGGCGACGCGGCGCATGGAAACGTCGCCAAGCCCGTACTCGCCCAGGATGGCAAGGGCGGCGGCGGTAATCGTTTCGCGGGACAGCTGCATAGGCACCCATCGTAGTAGTGGGGGAGACCGCAGTTGGGGTGTTTGGCAGCTTTGCACACGCTGGTTGGGAGACGAGTGCCATGCAACCTCACAGAAACCGCCCAGTGAGTTAGCACCTGTAGTGAAACCGTGGCCCAGTTGGGCGTTGTTAGGATAGCTACAACAACACAATGTATTTGCAACTCACGCGAGCCTTGCGGGTCGACCCACGAACCTGGACTCACGAACCTGCAGGGCTTTCGCGCGAGGCCGGCTTTGATGTGTGGGCCGGGAAACAAAGAGAGGTTAGTACGTGAGGTTTTCTACCAAGACATCGAAGGCTGCTGCAGCAGGCATGACCGCGTTGGCGTTGGTCCTTCCGCTTGCCGCATGTGGCTCCGACAAGGAAACCACCAGCTCCGGCCTCTCCACCGCAGCAGAGGCACCGGACGAAGCCGAGTCCGTTGACGGCGCTGCCAAGGAGTCCGAGGAGAACTCGGGCGACAAGGACAATGCCGACAAGGAAAAGGACAAGGACGCCAAGGACGGCAAGGACGAGAAAAAGTCGGAGAAGAAGGACGGCGAGTCCGGTGACGCGGGCGAGGTGCCCACGATTGCCAACCCGTTCGCTGATGGCCAGTACGAGCAGGTCACCCACGAGCCGATTGCTGGCGGCCAGGAGGCTTCCCAGGCCGATATTGATGAGATGACCAAGGTGGTCGAGGCCGTTTCCAACCCGGAATCGCTGGCCAGCTGGACCCGCGTCATCTTGGATAACTCCTGCAAGGCTGTCACCGACCCGGCGATGGAAGAGCTGGAGCGCCAGGGCATGACGCTCGAGGCCGTCGAGGAGGCCGCCCGCATGCAGGAAGAGGCCGGCATGGGCATTGACCTGCCGCGCTCGGAGATCTCGCTGGCGGACGTGCGCGTCGACGGCGACCGGGCTTCTGCCTCGGTCACCGCCCGCAATGATTCCGGCAAGGATACTCAGACGCAGCTCTTCCAGCGTGAGGACGGCCGCTGGAAGCTCTGTAACTAAGACGCGTTGAGTACCGTTGTGACCGATTCTGCCGCAGGCAGTGCACCTGCGGCGCAGCCCGCCTCCCGCCGCCGAGCACGCGCACTTTTTGCGCGCATCGGGGCCGGGGCGGGCCTCGTCGCGTGCGCGCTCGGCCTCGGCATCATCGCTGGGCTGGGCTGGGCGTGGCTGCGGCCCGCCTACGTGGGCACCGCCGCCCACGGCGGAGTGGCTGTTGACCAGATCGCCAGCCCTGCGAACGTGGAGTTCGCGGCACTGGGCTGGTTTAGCCTGCTCACCGCCGTCATCGGTGCCGTGCTCGCCGCGGTTGCGCTCCGGCAGTCTTCCTGCGGTGAGGGGCGCGGGGGCGTCGGCACGCTGGTGTGGCTGCTCGTCTGCGGGGAAGCCGCCGCCTTTGCCGTGTACACCACCGGCAACCTGGTGATTAGCCTGCAGCAGCAGGGGTTCGCCGAGCTTGCCGACGGGGAGTCGCTCCAGGTCGTACCGCCGGTCAGCCTCGGCGTGGCCTGGTTGGTGGGCCCCTTTACCGCGGCCCTGTCCTACTGGTTGGCTAACGTGTACGCCTTCGTATCAGGGGACAGCGCAGGAGACAGCGCAGCAGAAACCGCCTAAGCGCACGTTAGCGCGGCGGGTCGTCGGGGTACTCCTGCGGCCAGTCGATGCAGCACTCGCCGGTGGCTTGGGTGGAGATGTAATCCAGCATGTCCATGTGGTAGCGGTTCGCGTACTGGATGAAGGTGAATAGCTGGGCGGGGGAGACACCGGCGTCGATAAGCAAATGCGAGCTGATCACCACGATGGCGTGCTCCGCATCGGAAAACACCGTGCAGCCCTCCATTAGGGTGCGGTCGTTGGCCTCGTTGCATAGTAGCGCGAGGTTGGTCGCGTGCTCTTTCGATGGCAGGTCGGTGAACCAGATGCCGTAGACGCGTACCCACTGCCCGATGAGCGACTCCACAGAGATGGACATGCCGTTAATTGTGAGGAGCAGGACGTTGTCCTCGCGGATGCCGTAGACGAAGCCGAGGCCGCCGACGGCGTCGCGCAGCATTTGCTCGGTGAGCCACTTCGGTCGCAGCCGCGCCTGCTTGGCAAGGTCTTCGTCGGTGTAGGTGAACTCGTCCAGCTCGGGGGTCCAGGTCCTGCGGGGAGTTTCCGCCCGGTGGCGCCACTTCGGGTGCTTGCCGCTCAGCTGCGCGTAGTCCTGCTCGGCGCGCAGCGGCTCGGGCAGCGGGGCGAAAATGTCCGCCTCGGGGAAGAGGCGGTCGAGTTCGTGGACGAGGTGCTCGGTGGCGTCGATAAGCGTGCGGAGCCAGTTGTGCAGCTGGTCCTCGCTCAACCCATCGGAGATGAACGTGCCCGCGCGCATGCGCACGGCGAGCGTGCCCGCGTCGGTGACTCGGTAGCTGGCCACCGGTCCCGGCGATTGCCCGTTGTAGGTGTTGAGGATGCGGGTGAGCTTGCTTGACTCTGCCAATGGCAGTGGGACGCGGAGCTGGCCGTCCAGGTGCAGCGAGGCGGGCAGCTGCGGCTCCATCCAGCAGGTCAGGATGTAGCCGGGCAGGCCGATGACCAGGCGGTCCTCGCGATCGAGTGGGTCGTAGCCGAGCTCGGCGAGTGCGAGCGCAACCCGCGGGAGGGTAACCCGGGTGGTCAGGCCCTGCGGCTGGCTGTCGTCGTGGTCTGCTTCGTACTGCGGTGTCGCCATTGGTGCCTCCTTGTTGTCTTCGCTGCCGGGGCACGCATGGTGCGTACACGTTGGGCCACCCGCACCCCACGCGTGGTCAGCCCGCCCCCTAGACTGGTTGTTGTCTTGGGGTGCAAGTGTACCGGCAAGAGCGTCCGGCCGCACCCGCCCCGAAGCACGCATTACAGAGCATTTATATAGAGCACAACTCCTGGAGACTTCATGCTGCACGTCACAGACTTACGGGGCCGCACCCCGTCCACGTCCGAGCTGCGCCGCGTCCTGCCGCGCGGCGGTACCGACGTCAACGCGGTGCTGCCCACTGTCACCCCAATCGTGGAAGCGGTGCGCGAAGGCGGTGCCGCCACCGCGCTGGACTACGGCGAGCAGTTTGATCATGTGCGCCCGTCCGCGGTGCGCGTGCCAGCCGACGTGATCCAGCAGGCTACCGACGCGCTGGATCCGGCGGTGCGCGGCGCGCTCGAGCTGGCGATTACGCGCATCCGCCAGGTGCACGAGGAACAGAAGCCGGAAAGCCACACCACGCGCTTGGCCGAGACCGCGCTGGTGACCGAGAAGTTCATCCCGGTCAACCGCGTCGGCCTCTACGTGCCCGGCGGCAAGGCCGTCTACCCCTCGAGCGTGCTGATGAACGTCATCCCCGCCCAGGCCGCGGGTGCGAGCTCGCTGGTGGTGTGCACCCCGCCGCAGGAGGAGTTCGGCGGCTGGCCGCACCCGACCACGCTGGCCGCCTGTCAGCTCCTGGGCGTCGACGAGGTGTGGGCCGTCGGTGGCGCGCAGGCCGTCGCGCTGATGGCCTACGGCGACGACGAGTGCGGGCTGGAACCGGTGGACATGGTCACCGGCCCCGGCAACATCTTCGTCACCGCAGCAAAACGCGTGGTCAACGGCATTGTGGGCATTGACGCCGAGGCGGGCCCCAGCGAGATCGCCGTGATTGCCGACGAGCACGCCAACGCAGAGTACGTCGCGCTCGACCTCATCTCGCAGGCCGAGCACGACGAGCAGGCCGCCAGCGTGCTCATCACGGACTCGGAAGACTTCGCCGCCCGCGTCGACGCACTGGTGGAGGAGCGCTCGCAAGCAACGATCAACGCGGAGCGCGCCCGCAGCGCACTCGGCGGCAAGCAGTCCGGCATCGTCTTGGTTTCCGACCTGGATGCGGCGATCGACGTGGCCAACGCTTACGCCGCCGAACACCTGGAAATCCACACGGAAAACCCCCGCGAGGTCGCCGAGCGAATCATCAACGCCGGCGCGATCTTCGTCGGCCCGTACTCGCCGGTCCCGCTGGGCGACTACGCCGCCGGCTCGAACCACGTGCTGCCGACCTCCGGCACGGCACGGTTTTCCGCGGGCCTGTCCACGCACACCTTCCTCAAGCCGGTCAACCTCATCGAGTACGACAGGAAGGCCCTGCAGGACATCGGCGCGGAGATCATCGCGCTGGCAACCGACGAGCAATTACCCGCGCACGGCGAATCCATCCGCGCACGCATGGGGAAGGAAAGCTAATGCAATTGAAGGACAACACCCTCGCCGCCGACACTGCACTCGGCGCGCTGCCGCTGCGTGAGGAGCTGCGCGGCAAATCCGCCTACGGTGCCCCGCAGCTCGAGGTGCCGGTCGCGCTGAACACGAACGAGAACCCGTACGCGCCCTCGCAGCAGCTTATCGACGCCCTCGTAGACGAAGTCGCCCGCGTCTCCAAGGGGCTCAACCGCTACCCGGAGCGCGACGCGGTTGCGCTGCGCGAGGACCTCGCAGCCTACGTCTCCCGACAGACCGGGGTACACGTCACCCGCGACAACGTGTGGGCGGCCAACGGCTCCAACGAAGTCTTGCAGCAGCTGCTGCAGGCCTTCGGCGGCCCGGGCCGCAGCGCCATGGGGTTTGTGCCCAGCTACTCCATGCACCCGATCCTTTCTGCAGGCACGCAGACGGAGTTCATTCCGATCCCGCGTGGGGAGGATTTCCGGATTGATATGGCGGCGGCGCTGGCGGGCGTCGAAAAGCATGCGCCGGACGTAATATTTATCACCACCCCGAACAACCCGACGGGTGATGTGACCAGTCTGGACGACATCGAGCGGCTGGTGAAGGCCGCGCCGGGCATCGTGATCGTGGACGAGGCTTACGCAGAGTTCTCGCCGAGCGCTTCCGCGACCACCCTGCTGGAGAAGTACCCGGACAAGCTGGTGGTGTCGCGCACCATGTCTAAGGCTTTCGACTTCGCGGGCGGGCGCCTGGGCTACTTCGTCGCCGCTCCTGCGTTCATCGAGGCCGTGATGCTCGTGCGCCTGCCGTACCACCTCTCGGTGCTCTCGCAGGCTGCCGCACGCGTGGCGCTGCGCTTTGCCGACGAGACGCTGGCCAGCGTGGACACACTCGCGCAGGAGCGCAAGCGCGTCCAAGCGGGACTCGAGGCGATGGGCTACGATGTCGTGCCGAGCGAGTCGAACTTCGTGTTCTTCGGGCCTTTCGGCTCGACCACCGAAAAAACGCACGAGGCGTGGCAGGCATTCTTGGACCGCGGGGTGCTCATCCGCGACGTCGGGGTGGCAGGCCACCTGCGCACCACGATCGGCCTGCCGCACGAAAACGACGCATTCCTTAAGGCAGCGAAGGAGGTACGCAATGCTGAAAAACTCGCGTAAGGACGCACAGGAAAAGCCGCGCATCGGCACGGCGACTCGCACCACCAGCGAGTCCGACATCACTGTCGAGATCAACCTGGACGGCACCGGCAACGTCGAGGTGGATACGGGCCTGCCCTTTTTTGATCACATGCTCACCGCCTTCGGCACCCACGGCGCGTTCGACCTGAAGGTCCAGGCCACAGGCGATACCCATATCGACGCCCACCACACGGTAGAGGACACTGCCATTACCCTGGGCTGGGCGCTTATCGACGCCGTGGGGGACAAGCGCGGCATCCGCCGTTTCGGCTCCATGCTGCTGCCCATGGACGAGACCCTCGTCGAGGGCGTGGTGGACCTGTCCGGCCGCCCCTACTTTGTCATGCACGGCGAGCCCGAGCACATGGACTGGCAGGTCATCGGCGGCCACTACGCCACGGTGATCAACCGCCACTTCTTCGAGACGCTGGCGTACAACGCGCGCATGACTCTCCACGTCAACGTGCGCTACGGGCGCGACCCGCACCACATCACCGAGGCGGAATACAAGGCCGTTGCCCGCAGCCTGCGCCAGGCCGTGGAGCGCGACCCGAAGATCACGGGGGTGCCGTCCACGAAGGGGGCGCTGTAGATGTTTAACGTCGCCGCCGGCATGTGGGTGGTCATCCTCTTCCTGCTCGCCGGCATGCTCGTCGGCGGGGTGTGGTCGGCCTACCAGAACGGCTCGAAGGCCGTCACCGTGATCCTGGCGCTGTGCGCCGTCATTGCTTTCGCATTCGCCCTGTTCAACATGGCAAAGGTGGTGTAAGGTGTCCCTTTTTTCCCGTCGTCCTGTGACTGCGGAGGAAGTTAACTCATTGACAAGCGTGTGGCGGGCGCGCGGACTTAAGCCCGTCTTCTTGGCGATGATCTGCGCCTTCGGCGCATGGGCCCTCCTTTTGCCGGTGGTGCCGACCGCGGTACTTGACGCGGGTGGGTCCGAAACCCTCGCAGGGCTGACCACTGGTGTGTTCATGCTCTTTACCGTGGTCACCCAGATCTTCACGCCCATGCTTTTGCGCAAGGTGGGATATACCACGGTCCTGTCAGTCTCTGCCTTCCTCCTCGGCTTTCCCGCCGTGGGCTATCTGCTGGGTATGAGCGCTCCGGCGGTACTGACCGTGTCCGCGATCCGTGGCGTGGGCTTCGGCGCGCTGACCGTGGCGGAGGCGGCGATCGTGGCAGAGCTCGTGCCGATTCGGCTGCTGGGCCGCGCCACCGGGCTGGTCGGTATCATGATTGGTTTGGCGCAGATGATTGCGTTACCAGCGGGCATGGCGCTGGTACAGCGGATCGGCTACGACGCCGTTTACCTCATCGCGGGCGGTATTGGTCTGCTTGCCCTGGTGGCCTGCCAAGGCATCCCACCGATCCCGCCACCGACCGAGAAGTCCTCCGAGACCGACCACATCCACGTCCCCATGTGGCGGCTCGTGCTCGTGCCCGCCCTGGCACTCATGTTTGTCACCACCGCCTACGGCGCGATTACGAACTTCCTGCCGGCGTCGATGCGCGAGCTCGACGCAGCGACCGGTGCCACACTCGGCGGGTTGATGCTGGGTCTGATGAACTTTGCCTCCATGCTGTCGCGCTACTACGCGGGCCGGGTGATGGACAAGGTAGGCCAGCCGGGCACGGTGATGATCCGCTTCCAGATCATCTCCGCACTCGGCGTCTTCGTCATGGCGGGCATCCTATTTTTAGACCTGCCGGTGTGGTGGATGGCGCTCGCCGCGCTGCTCTACGGCACAGGTTTCGGCGCGGTGCAGAACGAGGCGCTGACCATGATGTTCTACCGACTGCCGCGCTCGAAGACTTCGGAGGCCGCCGCCATTTGGAACATTGCTTACGACGGAGGCACGGGCATGGGCTCGACCTTCTACGGCATGTTGCTCACCACGGTGGCGTTTGCGCCGATGTTCGGTATCGCCTCGGGCGTGATCGTGCTGGGGCTGGTAGTCACGCTGCTCGACCGGCAGCTTGGACGCCACCGCGTGGTGGAGGTAAACAACCTGGCCGCGCGCTTGCAATCCGTCCAGGCACCGCGGCGTTACAACCGCGGCGGCAAAAAGCGCTCAGGCGGACAGTAGAATACTCCACCATGAACGTCGCTCGCCCCTTAACGCAGGTTGCCCTTTTAGATTACGGCGCGGGAAACATCCGCTCCGCCCAGCGCGCCCTCGAACACGTCGGTGCCGAGGTCACAGTGACCACGGACCCGTACGTGGCCACCGAGGCCGCGGGCCTGGTCGTGCCCGGCGTCGGCGCCTTTGATGCGTGCATGCGGGGGCTTAACCGCGTTGACGGCGGCCGCGTGATCGGCCAGCGGCTCGCGGGCTCGCGCCCGGTGCTGGGCATCTGCGTGGGTCTGCAGGTGATGTTCGAGCGCGGTGTCGAACACGGGGTAGATACCGCAGGTTTCGGCGAGTGGCCGGGCGTGGTGGAAAAACTTGACGCCCCGGTGCTGCCGCACATGGGCTGGAATACCGTCGAGATGGCCAAGGACAGTGAGCTGTTTGCAGGCTTAGACTCGGATACCCGCTTCTACTTCGTCCACTCCTACGGGGTGCGCGAGTTCCCGCTTGTCGCCGACGAGTTCATCGCCTACCCCAAGCTGAGCTGGGCAACCCACGGCGCAAGCCGCTTTTTGGCGGCGGTGGAAAACGGCCCGCTGTGCGCGACCCAGTTCCACCCGGAAAAGTCCGGGGATGCAGGCCTGCACCTGTTGGAAAACTGGGTGGGTACGCTGAGGTAATCCGTCGCTGAATCGGTTCCGATTCAGCGCTGAGCGGGTGCGGCAACACTGCACGGTGCGTGTGGTCACGCTGCTACCATGTGCTTCATGGATTTCACTCTGTTGCCCGCCGTGGATGTAGTCAATGGCCAGGCCGTTCGCCTCGATCAGGGCGAGGCCGGCACCGAAAAGAGCTATGGTGACCCGCTTGAGGCCGCGCTGCGCTGGCAGGAGCAGGGTGCGACCTGGCTGCACTTCGTGGACCTGGACGCCGCATTCGGCCGTGGCTCCAACCACGAGATGATGGCGGACGTGGTCAAAAAGCTCGACATCAGCGTGGAGCTGACCGGCGGCATTCGGGACGATGCTTCGCTTGAGCGCGCCCTGGCCACCGGCGCGCGGCGGGTGAATATCGGCACCGCAGCGCTGCAGCACCCGGAGTGGATGGTCGACGTGATTTCTCTCTACGGCGACAAGGTGGCCATCGACCTGGCTGTGCGTGAAGAGGACGGCCAGTGGCGCACGAAGGGCAACGGGTGGACCTCGGACGGCGGCGACCTGTGGGAGGTACTCGAACTGTTCGACTCCGCCGGGTGCTCCCGCTTCGTGGTCACCGACGTGAGCAAGGACGGCATGCTCACCGGCCCCAACACCGACCTACTGCGCGAGGTCTCCGCTGCCTGCGACGCATATGTCACGGCCTCCGGCGGCATTGCCACCCTGGACAACGTGGTGGAGTTGGCAAGTTTCGCACACGAGGGGATCGACTCGGCGATTATTGGCAAGGCGCTCTACGAGCACAAGTTCACGCTCGACGAGGCGCTCAATGCAGCCGCCGGTGCCACCCCGGCGGCGGACGAGTAAGGCGTAAGACACGTGCCCGCAGAGCCGAACACAGCGCACCAGCTTGAGGAATACCTGGGGGTTGCGCACGAGGTTGTCGCCGAGGCGCGGGAGCTCTTCCTCGCGCACCTGGGTGCCGCCCCAGCCCTGTACAAGGGCAAAGGAGATTTTGCCACTGAGGCCGACCTGGCCATCGAGAAGCTGCTGCGCCGTCGGCTCGAGGCGGCCACCGGCATCCCAGTTTTCGGGGAGGAGCAGGGCGGGACGCTCAATAGCGAGGCGTGCTGGGTGGTCGACCCGATCGACGGTACGTCGAACTACTCATCTGGCAACCCCAACTGCGCCATCCTTGTCTCCCTGTTGTTGAGAGGTGAGCCCGTCGTCGCGGTCACCGACATCCCGCTTTTTCGCACCCAGCTGTCCTGCCACGCGGGGTCGCCGGTGCTGCTCAACCACGAACCGCTACCGCCGGTGGACCACACCACGGCGGCGGCCTGGCAGGTTGGTGTCGGCTCCGTGGGCTCGGACGACCGGCAGGCTTTTCCCGCGAGCATGCGTTTGGGACTCCTCGGCGCGCTTGCGGAGGCGGACCTGCGCCCGCGTATCTCAGGCTCGGTCGGCGTCGACTTGGCTTTTGTCGCACAGGGCGTTTACCAGGCCGCCGTGAGCTTTTCGCCCTACATTTGGGACAACGCGGCCGGTGTGTGCCTCGCGCGCAGCGCAGGCGCGTCTGTGAGCGCGCCGGATGGGAGCGCGTGGTCGCCGGATTCGGTGGGCGTGGTAGTAGGGAGCGCTGCGGCGCACGAAATGGTGCTGGGTAGCATGAGTAGCGTGCGTGACACGCCCACCCCTGGCCCCAATTAAGTTGTAGAAAGAGTGCTGTAGACGATGTCTGTTGCCATCCGTGTGATTCCGTGTTTGGACGTGGATAATGGCCGCGTGGTCAAGGGGGTGAAGTTCGCCGACTTGAAGGACGCGGGCGACCCGGTTGAGCTAGCCAAGCGCTACGGTGCCGAGGGCGCCGATGAGCTGACCTTCTTGGACGTGTCCGCCTCCAAGGAGGGCCGCGGCACCATGGTTGAGGTGGTGCGCCGCACCGCCGAGCAGGTTTTCATTCCGCTGACCGTCGGCGGCGGGGTACGCTCGGCTGAAGACGTGCGCGAGCTGCTGCGGGCAGGGGCGGACAAGGTCAGCGTGAATACCGCCGCCATCGCCAACCCGAACCTGTTGCGCGAGCTCAGCGAGGAGTTCGGCGCGCAGTGCATCGTGCTGTCTGTCGACGCGCGCCGCGTCCCCGAAGGCGGGGTGCCGCAACCCTCCGGGTTCGAGGTCACCACGCACGGCGGCACCAAGTCCGCGGGTATCGACGCCATCGAGTGGGCCCGCACCGGCCAGGACCTCGGCGTCGGCGAGATCCTGCTTAACTCCATGGACGGCGACGGCACCAAGGAGGGCTTCGACTTGGAGCTTTTGGCACTCGTTCGCGAGGCGGTGTCCATCCCGGTGATCGCCTCGGGCGGGGCTGGTAAGGCGGAGCATTTCCCGCCCGCCGTCGAGGCCGGCGCGGATGCGGTGCTCGCGGCCTCCATCTTCCACTTCGGCGAGGTCTCGATCGCCGAGGTGAAGGAAGCGCTCAGGGCTGCCGGGCAGGAGGTGCGCTAGTGTCGTCCGCCCCGGATACCCCCGAGTCGTATGAGCTTGACCCCGGCATCGCCGCGAAACTGAAGCGCAACAGCACAGGGCTTGTGCCAGCCGTGGTGCAGGCCGCGGGAAGCGGCGAGGTACTCATGCTCGCCTGGATGGATGACCACGCGCTGGCCTATACGCTGGCCACCCGGCGTGGCACCTACTACTCGCGCTCGCGCAAAGAGTACTGGATCAAGGGGCTGACCAGCGGGCACACCCAGTACGTGCACGAGGTGCGCCTGGATTGCGACGGGGACACGATCCTGCTCGTCGTCGACCAGGAGGGCGGCGCCTGCCACACTGGGGATCGCACCTGCTTTGACGCGGAAAGGTTGCTGTAGATGAGCGAGGTGGACACCAAGACCGTGGACAAGGGATGGTCGAGGCCGGGCGCGGCCGCACTGGGCATCGGGGGTGCCGCGCTGTGGCTGTTTGCCCGCATGCCGTGGATCGAGGCAGCGTACGACGACAGCCTCGCCGGCAGCGGCACGGCCGAAATCACCGGGGCGGACTGGTCGACGGAGACGACGGCGCTGGCACTCTTGCTCGTCGTCGGCATGATCGCGGGGCTCGCGCTGCGGCGCACCGGCCGACGCCTCATCGGCGTGGTTGGCGCGCTGGCGGGCGTCGGTGCGGCGATCGCCCCGGCTGCGGTGCTGGCGGGTCCGATCTCGCACGAGCGAGTGCACGCGCTGCTCACCGTTGGCAGCGACGCTGCCCAGGCAGCCCAGGGCACAGACACGGCCACGATCGCGGATTGGGCGGAGATCACCGCGACCACGGTGGCGCCCACCGGCCCGGCCGGTGCGCTCGCCGGCTGCGTGTGCGCCCTGCTCGGCGGGCTGGCGCTCGCACTGCGTCCCGGGCAGGACTCGGCGAAGCTGAACAAGTACGAGCAGGAGACGGTACGGCGCGAGAAGATCCGGGATGACTTGGAATCCCAGCCGGACTCAGGCCGTGTGCTGTGGGACGCACTTGATGCAGACATTGATCCGACGGAAGACCCCGCGCGTGACGGGAAGTCCCCTTAAGAAGCAGGGGAGGATTTCGCGCGCCTGTGTGCGTTGTCTATTCTGTTGACAAGAGTCAATACTCCTGGAGGTAGTCATGGTGGTTCCTCACACTGCCGACACCGCAGGCATCGCGGAGGTCGCCGATGCGATCGTGACGAGCGTGCTGCGCGACGTGGCACGCCGTGAAGCCGACGTGCCTTTCCAGGAGATCAAGGCGCGCTCGCGCGACATGGCCCCCACGAGGGATGCGCGCGCCGCCCTGCTGCGCCCGGGGTGCGGCGTGGTCGCGGAAATCAAGCGCAATTCGCCCGTCTACGGGCCGACTGCGGCGAAGTACCGCTCGATCGAAGAGGTCGCCCACGCCATCGAAGAGGGCGGGGCGCACCTGATCGCTTGCCAGACGGAGCGCCTGCGCTTCGACGGCTCGTTGACCGATATGGCCGCCGCCCGCGCCGCCGTCGAACTGCCGATGGTGTGCCGCGACGTGATTGTCGACCCCTACCAGATCCACGAGGCCCGCTGCTACGGTGCCGATGTGCTGCCGCTGCAGGTGGGCATCTTGGACCAGGCGCGCCTGGCGTCGCTGATTGACCGGGCGGAGTCGCTCGGCATGGTGGTGATGGCTGAGGTGCGCACACCGCAGGACGCGGACCGCGCGCTCGCCGCGGGCGCGAGCGTGGTCGCGGTGAACTCGTGGACCTTTGAGACCAACTCGCGCAACCCCGCGGCTTTCGCGGAGATCGCCCCGGGGCTGCCGAGCGAGGTCGTCAAGATCAGCCTCGGCGGGGTGACCACCGCGCGCGACCTCATCAACGCCGCGGCCTGCGGTGCGGATGCGGTGCTGGCGGCCGAGGCGATCATGAGCGGCGGCGACATCTGCCAGGCCACCCGCGCCTTGGCGGCGGCGGGGCAGCACCCGGCGTGCCCGTCGCGTCGCTAATTGCTTGCGGGGCGCTGTTCGAAATTCCAGGCAGCCTCAGGCACACTGTGTGTCGTGGAAACCTATATTCTGGCAAATATTCCCTCCCCGCCGCAGGGCGTGTGGCATTTGGGCCCGATTCCCATTCGCGCCTACGCGCTGTGCATCATCACGGGCATTCTCGTTGCGCTGTGGATCGGCGTGCGTCGCTACACGGCGCGCGGCGGGGACGCGGATGTGGTGTGGGACGCGGCGATTGTGGCGATCCCCGCGGGCATCATCGGCGGCCGCCTCTACCACGTGATCACGGATTACGATAAGTACTTCGGCGAGGGCAAAAACCCCTGGCAGGCCTTCAATATCACCGCCGGGGGCCTCGGGATCTGGGGTGCGGTCGCGCTCGGCACGCTCGCGGTGTGGGCGCTGATGCGCTACCGCAACGTGCCGTTTGCCCCGCTTGCCGACGCGCTCGCGCCCGGAGTCGTACTCGCCCAGGGTATTGGGCGACTGGGCAACTGGTTTAACCAGGAGCTCTACGGTGCGGAAACGGATGTGCCATGGGCGCTGGACATCTACTACCGCGTCGACGAGGCCGGCAACTTCGCGCCGCTGACCGGCCGCTCGACCGGGGAAGTGCTCGCCAGCGTGCACCCGACCTTCCTGTACGAGCTGATATGGAACGTGGCCGTCTTCTGCCTGCTGATCTGGGCGGATCGCTACTTTAGGCTGGGCCATGGCCGCGTGTTCTGGCTGTACGTGGCCGGCTATACCTTCGGGCGCTTCTTCATCGAGCTGATGCGCACCGACGAGGCCACGCTCATTCTCGGGCAGCGGGTCAACTCTTGGGTTTCGGCGCTGGTCTTCCTCATCGCTATCGTGCTCTTCTTTTTCAGTGTGAAGGGGAGAGAGACGCCGGAGGAGGTCGACCCGCGTCGGCAAGCGCAGGCGGGCGAGCGCAGTGCGAACGACGGGTGAGAACAATGCCTGATTATGTCCGATCGGGCATGATTGTGTGAAAGGGAGTAGCCTGGTCTCTTGCAAGACAGGGACGAAACAACACACACGTCTGATTTCGGCCCAGTACGTTCGCTACATCCAAGTAGGTGCATAAACATGGATAGAAGAACAAAGATCGTGTGTACGCTCGGCCCAGCTGTGGCGAGCAAGGAAGCCATCGTGGGCCTCGTGCGCGACGGGATGAACGTCGCGCGCCTGAACTTCTCGCACGGCGACCACGCCGACCACCAGCAAAACTACGACTGGGTGCGCGAGGCCACCGACGAGACGGGGCAAGCCGTGGGCGTGCTCGCGGACCTGCAGGGCCCGAAGATCCGCCTGGGCCGCTTCAAAGAAGGCGCGACTGAGTGGAAAGACGGCGAGATCGTCCGCATCACCACCGACGATGTCGAGGGCACGCACGACCGTGTCTCCACCACGTACAAGGGCCTGGCGCGTGATGCTTCCCCGGGCGATCGCCTGCTTGTCGACGATGGCAAGGTCGGCCTCGTCTGCGTCGAGGTTGACGGCAACGATGTGGTCTGCCGCGTGACCGAGGGCGGCCCGGTCTCCAACAACAAGGGCGTCTCCCTGCCCGGGATGAACATTTCGGTCCCGGCACTGAGCGAGAAGGACAAGGACGATCTGCGCTTTGCCCTGCGCATGGGCGTGGATCTGATTGCCTTGTCGTTTGTGCGCTCGCCGGCCGACGTGGATCTGGTCCACGAGATCATGGACGAGGTTGGCCGTCGCGTTCCGGTGATCGCCAAGCTGGAGAAGCCTGAGGCGGTCGACGCGATCGAGTCGATCATCCTCGCCTTCGACGCGGTGATGGTGGCTCGTGGCGACCTGGGCGTGGAGATCCCGCTCGAGGAGGTCCCCGCGGTGCAGAAGCGCGTCATCCAGATCGCCCGCGAGAACGCGAAGCCGGTGATCGTGGCGACGCAGATGCTCGACTCCATGATTGAGAACTCGCGCCCCACCCGCGCGGAGGCCTCCGACGTGGCCAACGCTGTCATCGACGGCGCGGATGCCGTCATGCTCTCCGGCGAGACCTCCGTGGGCGTGGACCCGCACAACGTGGTGCGCACCATGAGCCGCATCGTCCGCTCCGCCGAGGACTCCGGCATCGAACCGAAGCTGCAGCACGTGCCCCGCACCAAGCGCGGCGTAGTGGCGTACGCCGCCAAGGACATCGCGACCAACCTGCACGCCAAGGCGATCATCACGTTCACCACCTCCGGCGACACGGCTCGCCGCGTCGCACGCTTGCGCCCGGACCTGCCGCTGCTCGCCTTTACCCCGAACCAGCAGGTGCGCTCGCAGCTCGCAGTGACTTGGGGTACCGACACCTTCCTGTGCCGCCGCACGCACACCACCGACGACATGATCGCAGTGGTGGACGAGTCGCTGCTCGCACTGGATGACTACAACGAAGGCGACACCATCGTGGTGGTCGCCGGCACCCCGCCGGGGATTCCGGGCACCACGAACACCATCCGCGTCCACGAGCTGGGCGAGGACCCCACCAGCCACTAGGAGGCGGCGCCCCACCTCGCGCGTAGGGTGGGGCGTATGCATGACAACCGAGACATCCGTGTACGCGACGCCCACCTGCACAACCTGCGCAACGTGGATGTGGATATCCCGCGCGGCACGCTTGTCGCGGTCACGGGTGTGTCCGGATCGGGCAAGTCCTCGCTCGCTTTTGGCACCATCCACGGCGAGGGCCAGCGCCGCTACCTGGAGTCGGTCGCGCCCTTTGCCCGTCGGCTGATTGGCTCGGCGGTGGATCCGCAGGTCGGCTCCGTCGACGGCTTGCCGCCGACGGTTGCGCTGGAGCAGTCCACCTCGGGCGGTGGGGCGCGTTCTACGGTCGGGACCGTCTCGGCGCTCTCCAACAGCATCCGGCTGTTGTACTCGCGCTGCGGGGAGAACCCGGAAGGCCTGTACTCCGATTCCTTTTCCCCGAACACGCCCGAGGGCATGTGCCCAACCTGTCAGGGCACCGGCGTGGTCCATGAGCCGACCGAGGCCTCCATGGTGCCGGATCCTTCGCTTTCCATCGAGGACGGTGCCATCGCCGCCTGGCCCGGCGCGTGGGCGGGCAAGAACTTCCACGACATCCTGGCCACCCTGGGCTTTGATCTGGACTCGCCCTGGCGGGACCTGCCCGCCGCCGATCGCGAGTGGATCCTGTTTACTGAAGAGCGCCCAGTTGTCACTGTCAAACCTTTGCGCGGAGAGGATCAGATCCAGCGCAATTACAAGGGCACGTGGCGCTCGGTAGCCTCGTATCTGACCAACACGCTCGCCGAGACCCAGTCGGATACCCTGCGCAAGCGCGTGCTCAGCTACATGGTCTCCCGCCAGTGCGAGACCTGCCACGGCCGGCGTCTGAACCCGAAGGCACTCGAGGTCACCTACGCGGGCATGCCTATCGACGCCCTCGGCGCGCTTCCCCTCGACCGCGTCTACGAGGTGCTGGCCGCGCAAGACCCGGCCGCAGGATCCGCCGAGGACCTACTGCTGAAGCAGATCCTGCCCGCGCTGCGCTCCGCGCTCGATCTCGGCCTTGCGCACCTGAGCTTGGACCGTCCTGCCCCGACTCTGTCCGCAGGCGAGCTGCAACGCATCCGCCTTTCCTCGCAGCTGCGCTCGGGGCTTTTCGGCGTCACTTACGTCCTCGACGAGCCCTCCGCGGGCTTGCACCCAGCCGAACGCGGCGCTGTGCTGGATATCTGCCGTCGCTTGATCGAGGCCGGCAACTCCGTCCTCCTGGTCGAGCACGACATGGAGCTGGTTGCACAAACCGACTGGCTCGTCGATGTCGGCCCGCTTGCCGGCGAGGGCGGCGGCAACATCATCTACTCCGGTCCCACCAGCGAGTACACAGGCGATGCGCCGACCGCCCGCGCGCTGGCCAAGCGGACGCTGCGCTTGAACAGTGAGCCCCGCGATGCTGCCGGTTCGCTTGAGCTGTCCGGCGTGCAGGCGCGGTCCATCGACGGGTTGGACGTCTCTTTTGGACTCGGCCAGTTCACTGCCGTGGCGGGTGTGTCCGGCTCAGGCAAGTCCACCTTGGTCAGCACCGTGCTTGCAGGTTTGCTTCGCGACGCCGCCGCAACCGTGGTCGACGAGGACGACGGCGAAGAGGCGGGGGAGTGGAGCGTCGAGAAGCATGCAGGCTTCGACGCGGTGCGCAGGGTCGTGCAGATCACCCAGAAGCCGATCGGCCGCACGCCGCGCTCGACGCTTGCCACGTACACCGGGCTGTTCGACGGCGTGCGCAAACTCTTCGCCGGCACTTCCGAAGCGAAGCGGCGCAAGTGGACCGTCTCGCGCTTTTCCTACAACGTGAAGCAAGGCCAGTGCCCGACCTGCGGCGGTGCGGGCAAGATCGAGGTCGAGCTGGTGTTCCTACCCGGCTCCTACACCACCTGCCCGGACTGCGGCGGCGCGCGCTACAACGACGAGACCCTCGAGGTGACCTGGGAGGGTCGCACCGTCGCTGAGGTACTGGACCTCACCGTCGACGAGGCCGCGGATGTGTTCGCCGAGGAGCCGAAGATCCTGCGCGCGGTGGAGACCCTGCAGGCGGTGGGGCTCGGGTACCTGCGGCTCGGCCAGGGCGCGCCGGAACTCTCCGGAGGCGAGGCGCAGCGCATCAAGCTGGCCACCGAGCTGCAGCGCTCCCGCAACTCGCGCCGCGGCCACATCGTCTACCTGCTCGACGAGCCGACCACCGGCCTGCACCCCGCCGACGTTGCACTGCTGGTCACCGAGCTCAACAGCCTGGTCGACGCGGGTCAGACCGTCATCGTGGTCGAACACGACACCTCGGTGCTCGCGCAGGCGGACCGGATCATCGAGATGGGCCCGGGCGCGGGTGCTGAGGGTGGCGAAGTGGTTGCTTCAGGTACTCCAGCTGAGCTGGCTGCGTGCGACACGCCGACGGGGCGGGTGCTCGCCGAGCGCGCAGCGCGGGTCTAGATGCGTTGGTCTAAATGGAGCTAGCTCCGTTTGAGGTGTGCGGTTTTTCGTGACCTGGGGTTTTGCAGGCGGGGTTGGTCTAAATGGAGCTAGCTCCGTTTGGGGTGTGCGGTTTTCCGCGACCTGGGGTTTTGCGGGCGGGGTTGGTCTAAAAGGAGCTAGCTCCGTTTGGAAGCCGCGTTTGGACAGCACCCAGCGGTACCGCTACACCGGCTGGAACCCGTCCCACCACCAGGCGCGCCACGCGTCGACGTCCGGGTGCGGCGGGGGAGTGAGCACGCGCTCGCCGTCCCAGAGCTCGCTGACCGGGCTGATGCCGTGCAGGGAGTTGAGGAACCAGAGGGGGTGATCGTTGGCGAGTTCGGGAAACAACCGGCGGCGCTCTACTCGCAGACCCAGCTGCTGCGCCCGCGAAACAACCTGGCCCAGCGTGATACTCGGCAGCCACACCCCGTCGGGGACGCACAGGGTTATACCGTCCCAGATCACCAGCGCGCCGGTGGTGGTCTCGAGCATCGCGCCTTGCGCATCCACGATCACGGTGTCGTCCGTACCGGCGACCTGGTAGCTGTCGCGGTAGGAACGAAACGCGGCGAAGTCCGGGCCTTTGACCTCGGGTTTCGTACGCGGGTCGTCAGCCGTCACGTAGGTCAGGGCAGTACAGGCGCGAGGTGCGGGGGCGGGGCGAACGTCGAGAAGCAACAGGCCTGCAGACAGCGCGATGCGGGGAAACAGCTCGCCTTCCGCGAGCAGTGGCAGCATGGCGTCGACGAACCCTGCGGGCAGCGGGCCGGCGGTGCGGACAAAGCGGGCGAGGTGTGCCTCCAAGCCGTGCGCGCGGCCGGAGGAGTGCCGCCAGGAGTCGACGACCTCGAGCGGGCCGTCAGGGAAGTCGCGCTCGACGAACGAGCCGTGCCAGGCGTACCTACGCATCCCATGCTCCCAGGACGGACTGGGCTTTGAGGTTGCGTTCGGCAAGCTCGGCGTGCGCGTCGGAATCGAGCACGATCGCGCCGCCCGCGCCCACGGTCACGGTGTTGCCCGTGCGCACCGCGGTGCGGATGACCACTGACAGGTCGGCCTGGCCGTCGAAGCCGAAGTAGCCGAGCGCGCCGGAGTACACCCCGCGTGGGGCGCACTCGAGCCGGTCGATGATCTCGCAGGTGCGCAGTTTCGGCGCGCCCGTCATCGAGCCCGGCGGGAAGGCCGCGCGCACCGCGTCGACGGCGGTGAGTCCCTCGCGCAGCCGCCCAGTGATGGTGGAGACGAGCTGGTGCACTGTCGCGTACGACTCCACCTGCATGAGCCTCGGCACGCGCACGGTGTCCGGTTCGCAGACGCGGGAGAGGTCGTTGCGAAGCAGGTCAACGATCATGAGGTTTTCGGCGCGGGTTTTGGCGTCTCGGGTGAGCAGCGCCGGGTCTTCGTCGGCGGCGATGGTGCCCTTGATCGGTTTCGCCTCCACGTCGCGCCCGCGCACGGTGAGGAAGCGCTCGGGCGAGGCGCTGGCAACCTCCACACCGTCGAAGATAAGGTGCGCGGCGTAGGGCGCGGGGTTGTGTTCGCGCAGCGCAGGGTAGATATCTCCTGAAGCCTCGGCGGTGTAGGTGTCTGTCAGGCACACCTCGTAGCTTTCGCCCGCGCGCAGCTCGTCTTGCGCGTTTTCGATGGCCCCGAGGTAGTCCGGGTTGGCCCAGGTGCCATCGCTTATCGACGCCCCCTGCCCACCATCCGCACCCGCAAGCGCCCGTTCGAGACGATCAAGGAGTGCGTTCGCGCCATCGCCGTTCAGCGCGCACAGGTGGGCGACTTCGGCTGCGTGGTCGTAGACGATAAACGACTGCGGGCGCACGAAGTAGGCGTCCGGATACGGCGAGCGGTGCCGCAGCGTGAGTGGCAGGGTCAGCTGCGCGCACTCGTAGCCGAGGTAGCCGATCAGCCCGCCGGTAAAGGGCAGGTCGGGGGCGTCGTAAATCGGCGCGGAAAGTTCCGCCTCGAGGCTGGTGAGGATGTCTGGGGCATCGCCGAGCGAGTACCGGAACGTGCGCGACAGCTCGCCTGCGGTATCGCCAAGGATGGAGAACTGGCCGCGAGCGTCAGCGGAGTCGAGGAAGAACGCGTCGTTGCCTTCGCGTGTAAACGCGTTGAAGACGCGCTGGCAGTCAAGCGCGCCGGGCACTTCGCGGTGGATGAGCCGCCACCCGCCGATGAAGTTGCGGATCAGTTCCGTGCCGTGCTGAGTGAGCACGGATTCGGGGTGGAATTGTACGCCCCAGTGGTCCAGGCCGTCGACCTTGAGCGCCTGGATCACACCGTCCTCGCTGCGGGCGTGCACCGTGAACCCTGCGACCGCCTCGTCTACATGCAGGGAGTGGTAGCGCACCACGTCGAAGCCCTGCGGGATGCCGGCGAAGATACCCTCGCCGGAGTGGGTGATCGTGGAGACGAAACCATGGCGCGGCTCGGGCGCGCGGGTCACGTCCGCACCGGCGAGCATCGCGAGCCCCTGGTGTCCCAGGCACACGCCGAGCAGCGGAATGCCAGCGTCGGCTGCGGCCTCGATCACCCGTCGGGAAGTGCCGAAGTCTTCCTCGCGCTCGGGCGTGCCGGGGCCAGGGGAGATGAGAATATGGGAAAACTCCCCGGCACGGATGCGTGCGGGGAGTGCGTCTGCTGCCGGGTCGTCGCAGGCCACCACGAGCGGTGAGAGACCGGTGGCCTCGGCGACGAGGTGGGCCAGGTTGAAGGTGTAGGAGTCGCGGTTATCCAGCAGCAAGATCATAGCGCCGTTGATTGTACTGCCGGGGCGGCTCCGCTCAGCCTCGGCCCATCCGGGCTAGTTGATCGGGGTCGGGTCGAGCTTCCAGACCTCTTCCGCGTAGTCGCGGATGGTGCGGTCGGAGGAGAAGCGGCCGGACTCGCATATGTTGATCCAGCACATCTTCGCCCAGTGGTCCGGGTCCGCGTAGTACTCCTCGGCCATGCGGTCGCGGGTAGCGCGGAAGTCTGCGTAGTCGCCGAGGACGTAGTAGACGTCCGGGTCGTCGAAGCCGAAGCCGTCGAGCAGGGAGGCGCGGATGTCGTGGAAGGCGCCGCTGCCGTTGTCCTCCAACGTGCCGTCGACAAGCGCATCGAGCACGCGCATCAAACCGGGGGTCTCCGCGGCGACGGCCTTCGGGTCGTAGCTGCGCTTGAGCTCAGGCAGCTCCTCCTCGCGGGCGCCGAAGATGTAGGCGTTGTCCTCGCCGACGGCATCGACGATCTCCACGTTCGCGCCGTCCATGGTGCCCAGGGTCAGTGCGCCGTTCATCATGAACTTCATGTTCGACGTGCCCGAGGCCTCCTTACCAGCGGTGGAGATCTGCTCGGAGACATCGGTTGCCGGGATGATCTGCTCGGCGGGGGAGACGTTGTAGTTCTCCACGAAGACCACGTGCAGGTACTGCGAGGCGACCGGGTCGTTGTTGACCAGCTGACCGATCGCGTTGATCAGCTTGATGATGCCCTTGGCCATCGTGTAGCCCGGGGCTGCCTTCGCGCCGAAGATGAAGGTGCGCTTCGGCACGTCGCGCTCGCCGTCCTGGGTGATACGGAAGTACAGGTCCAGGATGTACAGGGCGTTCATCAGCTGGCGCTTGTACTCGTGCAGGCGCTTGATCTGGGTGTCAAAGACCGAATCCGGGTCGATCTCATCGCCCTGGCGATCGGCGATCCACTCGGCGAAGTCACGCTTGTTGGCAGCCTTGATCTCACGCAGCTCGCGCAGAACCTCCGGGTCTTCGGCGAAGTGGCGCAGCTCGCGCAGCTTGGACAGGTCGGTGACCCACTCGTCGCTACCAGCGAGGCGGTCGAGCAGTTCGGACAGGCGCGGGTTGCACATGCGCAGCCAGCGGCGCGGGGTCACACCGTTGGTCTTGTTGTTGAAGCGCTCCGGGTACATCTCGTACCAGTAGTTCAGCGTGTCGCGCTTGAGAATCTCGGTGTGCAGCGCGGCCACACCGTTGACGGAGTACGCGGCGTAGCAGGCGATCCACGCCATGTGGATCGCACCGTCGTGCACCGGCGAGTAGTGGTGCGCGGTCTCCGGGGCAATCCCGCGGGCTTCCATGTCGAGGCGGTAGCGGCGGTCGATCTCCTGCACGATCTCCCAAATGCGCCAGAACAGCTGCTTGAAGATGGACTCTTCCCAGGTCTCTAGCGCCTCCTGCAGCACAGTGTGGTTGGTGTAGGCAAAGGTCTTGGAGGTGACCTCCCAGGCTTCGTCCCAGCCCATGCCGTGCTCGTCCATGAGCAGGCGCATGAGCTCCGGGATGCCGAGCACCGGGTGGGTGTCGTTGAGCTGGATCGAGTTGAACTCGTGGAACTTGCTCAGGTCTTCGCCGTGGTGCTCGATGTAGTTTTCCACCAGCTCCTGTAGGGAAGCGGAGACGAAGAAGTACTGCTGGCGCACGCGCAAAAGTTTGCCGGCGTAGCTGGAGTCGTTGGGGTAGAGCACGCGCGTGATGTCGTGGACTGCCTCGCGCTCCAGGATCGCGTCGGTGAAGCGCTGGTGGTTAAACGCGTCGTAGTCAAACTCGTGCATCGGGGAAGCATCCCACAGGCGCAGGGTGCCGACGTTGTCGGTGCCGTAGCCGGTGATCGGCATGTCGTGGGGGATGGCACGCACGTGCATGTCGTCGAACTTCACGATGCGCTGCTGCGAGCCGTGGCGCACGATGAAGGGGTAGAAGGACTCCTTCCAAGCGTCCGGGTGCTCCTTCTGGAAACCGTCGACGAACTCCTGGCGGAATAAGCCGTAGCGGTACAGCAGGCCGTAGCCGGTCAGGGGGTAGTCCTGCGTGACAGCCGAGTCGAGGAAGCAGGCGGCCAGGCGCCCCAGGCCACCGTTGCCCAGTGCTGCGTCGTGCTCAGCCTCGAGGACATCCGACAGCTCGTGCCCACTGGCCTTCGCTGCGGCCTTGGCCTCGTCGACCAGACCCAGGTTGGTCAGGTTGTTCAGCAGCGCACGGCCCTGCAGGAACTCGGCGGAGAAGTACGCCGCCTGGCGGGTGCCCGCGTATGCGCTGCGGGTGGCGTCCCAGTTATCGGCGAGCTGTTCCATCACGGCCGCAGAAAGACCGGTCCAAAATTTCTTGGTCGTGGCGTTTTCCGGGGTGCGGCCGCCGAACGCGCGGACGTGTCCGGCGAGCGCTTCGTTGAGCGCGGGGGCGTGTGCGGGGGTATTCATCCTGAAAAGAACCTCATTCCACCTTCAATTGGCTGCTACGTGCTGTATGCACGTCACTGCTTTTCGAGCCTACAGACTGACCCGCGACCGCGCCGCCCCGAGCACAGAGCCCGCAGCTCAGCGGGCCTCTGCCTCCGGCAGATCCAGCTCGCCAATATCTGCGCGTGCCGCTTCGGCCGGATCCTCGGCGTCCTCGTCCCCGTCGACGTCACACGCTGCGTCTTCCGTCTTTGCCAGGTACGTCAGCACTGCAGCGAGACCTGCGTTGGTAGCCGCCTTGATGGTGGGTTCGTATTCGGGCAGGAAGGTGGACATGTGGTTGACCGGTACGTCCTGCTCCACGCGGTCGGCGGCGACTGCTTTGTCCCACTGCTCCTGCGGGGTGCAGCCGATGAGCCAGAAGAAGTAGGGCACGCCGAAGGCCTGCGGCAGGACGGGGAAGTCCTCCGAGACGGTCTTGCGTGCGGCGTTGACGCTTTCGGTGCCGAAGACGTCGTCGAAAGTGGCGCGGACCTTGTTGTAGACGATCGCGTCGTTGCTCATCAGCTCGCCGTGCGCGAAGTACTCAATCGTCGGTGCCTCGGTGGAACCGGACGCCAGTACCTCGGCGTGGACGACACGCTCGATGGAGGCGTACACGCGCGCCTTGGTGCGCTCGCTGTAGAAGCGGCAGTTGAGCACCAGCTCTGCATGCCCCGGGATGATGTTGTTGGTGGTACCTGCGTGCATGCTGGCCACAGTGATTACCGCGAAGTCGTTCGGGTCGACCTCGCGGCCCACCACAGCCTGCATGCGGGCGATGATCATCGCCGCGGTGTAGGTGGGGTCGATCGCGTTGTGCGGCATGGAGCCGTGCGCGCTGCGGCCGGGGATCCGGATGCGGATGGAATCACAGGCCGCGAACTGCGGGCCGGCCTTGGACATCACCTGGCCCGCGCGGCCCGGCATGACGTGCTGGCCGAAGCAGACCTCGGGGAAGGGGATCTTGTCCACCAAGCCGTCGTCCACCATCGCCTCGGCACCCGCGCCGATCTCCTCGCCCGGCTGGAATAAGGCAATGAAGGTGCCAGACCACTTGTCGCGCGTGTTGTCTAAGTGGTGGCACATGCCGACCAGCGCCGCGGTGTGAATGTCGTGGCCGCAGGCGTGCATCGTGCCGACGACCTCGCCGTCCTTGGTGGTGACCTTCTTGTGCGAGGCATACGGCACGCCGGTCTGCTCGGTGACCGGCAGGCCGTCAAAGTCCGCGCGGTGCAGCACGGTTCGGCCCTCACCGTTGCGGAAGATGGCGCAGATGCCGTACTTACCAATCGGGGCGACGACCTCGCAGTCGAGGTAGCTGAGCTCCAGCAGCAGGCGGTGGTGGGTCTCCTCTTCCTGGAGGGAGAGCTCCGGGTTAGCGTGCAGCAGCTCGTAGAGTCGGCGCTGCCAGGCCGGATCGATCTCATAGGATTCGATGATGGACGCGATCGTGCTCGTGTCGCTCAAGGTCACTCCTCCGCGCGGGCTCCCCGCGCGCTCGATGGTTACTTCGGTGTTGCTACATGTCTACCACCGTCGCCCAGGTCGCGGGGTCGGGGAGTGAAAAAGAGGGCCTACCCAACCGCCGGGTTATAGCGCAGTGTATTGCGCGCCGGCGCGCACTCCGTGGCGATGCGGATGTCCTGGTCAATGCGCCTTTCATCGCGGAGGCGGTACATGTTGGACACCACGCGGTCGCGGATATCAAAGGGGGAGAGCGTATTGACGTAAATCTTCGTGCCGCCCTCAAATCCGGCCAGCGTGGAGATCCGCCACTTGATGTTGATGCGCCACGGCATCGGCAGGTCCAGGTCGACCGGTCGGTAGTGCCACTCTTCGTTGGTGGAGACCTCCGTGCCCGTGGCCGCGTGCACGGCGTGCAGCAGGTTCGACATGTTGCGCACCTCGCGCTCGGATTGCAGCCACGGCTCGCACACCGGCGACTTCGAGTAGACACTCAAGGTGGGGTAGCGGTGCCCGATGCCCACCACCACGATCGCGTCCTCGTTCTCCGCGACCACCAGGTTGTGGTAGCTGGCGTAGTTCACACCCCACTCGTTGTACATGTTCACGTTCTGCCGCAGCTTGGAGATCTCCAGCTCAGCCTGGACCCCGCGCTCGTCGATAGCCACCAGCTGCTTGTGCAGGTGATTGAAGGAGGCGCCGGCGGGCGCGAGCCAGTTCTGGAAGACCACCACGTAGGGCGAGTAGCGGTTCTCATCCACCAGGTCGCGCAGGGCGTCGATGGTGAAGGTGATAAACGCGGCATGCTCCTCCGGGTCAAGCGTGCCGGAGCCGGCGAGCTGGGAGTCGTTTTCCGCCCCGTCGACAAAGTGGCGGCGGCCAATGATCACGTCGTGACCTCCGGCGAAGTAGGCCGGCACGTAGCTGAGCAGTTCCTCCTCGGTCGGCTCATCGGCAAAGCCGGAGGCCTTCAGGCGAGTGCGCACGATCTGGAAGATGTGCTCGCGCCCGGCGTGATCCGCCAGGTAGTGCTCCATATGCTCGCGCTGCGCGGCCGACATGTCGTAGCCGTAGTTCTCCTTCCAGTACTGGTAGGAGACGATTTCAAAGAGGTTGGGTACGCGGCGAAACTCCGCACGAGTGGCCTCGAGTTCGTGCGGCATCTGGTTACGCAGGATCTCCCACCCCGCATCGGTGCGCACCTTGCGCGACTTCTCCGGCGGGGTGGCAAGCAGCTTGCCTTCGCAGAAGTTGCAGGCGTGGGTGAAGTCTTCCTCCCGCACCGGGCGCGCCTCGCCCGAAGGCTTGCTCAGTGGTCGGTTGCCGCGCCCCGGCACCGTCCACACTTGTGTGCCGGAAAACGGGTTGACCTGCTTGATCGTCCCGTCGGCCATGGTGGACAGTGCATCTCTGTACGAGGGCAGGGGAAAGCTCATGCGCTCCAGCGTAGACCTTTGGTTAGGCTGATCGCATGCCCAGAATCCAATTCGACGTCCTCGTCCCGCCAGCCCACGCCGGCAAACTCGCCGAGGCCATCCAGCGCGCCCTCGACATCCTGGTCCGCCGCGAAAAGCTCAGCTCCGCCTCGCTCGAGGCGCAGGGCCCAGTGCTTATCGACGCCACCGTGCTCGCCGAACTCACCCAAACCTACGAAGACGACCGTGGCTACACCGCCGACGAAGAGGGGGCCGAGGTCCACCGCTTCCTCATCGACGCCGACGGCGTGGACAGCTACAACCGGCTCGCCATGGGGCTCTCGCGCATCCTCACCCCGAAGGCGGAGCTGCCGCGAGACCCGGTCGCGCTGGAGCAGCAGGACCGCTTCGAGGTCCCGGCGCTGTTCCCCTGGACCGTGACGATCCTGCGCTAGCTGTCAGATTCGGCAGTGCCGGCGTTGAGGTACGCCACCGCCGCCTGTTTGCCCGCGCGGATCAGCTGCTCGCGGGTATCTACTATCTCCTCGAGCTCCACGGCGAGGACCCCTTCGTCCGGCTCACCGTCGAAGCTGCCCGCCACCACGGCGACCGCCGGTGCGTGCTCGCCGACTTCGCGGGCCAAATCGCACACCGTGGCAACGACCTTGCCGGTGGCGGTCTGCGGGTCGAAGCGCCCCTCACCCGTAATGACCAGGGAGGCCTCGCCGAGCGCGTCCGCCAGGCCATTCGCCTCGGCCACCATCCGCGCGCCGGGCTGCAGGTGGACGTGGTCGGCCGTGCCGTGGAGCAGGCTCGACAGCCAGGTAATGCCGATGGCCACCCCGCCGGACGCGCCCATGCCCGGGGGGGCAGGGTCGATGCCCGCGAATTCGCAGAAACGGGCAAGGCCTTTATCGAGGACGGCGACGTCCTCTTCCGTGGCGCCCTTCTGCGGGCCGAAGACGGCTGCGGCACCTTGTGGGCCTGTGGCCGGGGACGTGACGTCGTAAAGCAAGTGCCACTCGAGCGCGCCAGCCGGGATGTTGACTTTGGCGGTGTCGATATCCCCGAGCTTGTGCAGCGAGCCGCCGCCGGGGGAGAGCTGGTAGCCGCGCTCGTCGAGCGGGTTCGCGCCGAGGGCAACGAGGATGCCGGTGCCGCCGTCGATAGTGGCGGAACCGCCGAGGCCTAGCACGATGCGGGTCGCGCCCCGGGTCTCGGCGTCGGCGATGAGCACGCCGGTGCCGTAGGTATCGCCGGTCATCGGGACTGGCCGGTCGGCGACGGCAGGGAGACCGGAGGCGGCGGCGACGTCGATAAACGCGGTGGTGGTCTCGGCGTCGTAGGTGTAGGTGGCCTCGGTGAGGCGGCCCGCGGCATCCGTGGTGGGCAGGGTGATTTGCTCGCCATTGAAGAGGCTGGAGGTGCCTTCGCCACCGTCGGCCATGGGCAGCAGGGTGATCTCGGCGTCGCGGATGATGCTGCGCACGCCTTCGCCGAGCCACTCGGCGGCCTGCTGTGCGGTGGCCGTGCCCTTAAAGGAGTCGGGGGCGATCAGGATGCGGGGGGAGGGTGCCTCAGCACCTTCCGTACCTTGTGTGATCAAGCTCATATTTGTGCCTTTTTTCGAGGGTGCGGGGGACATTGCAGGCATTCTATCTGCCACGATCCGTGAAAGTGCGATCTGTTTTCTATCGTGAGACCGAAACCTGTTGTAAGCTATTGCACGACCTTAAAACCTACTGCCTAACAGGTATTGAAAGGAACGCTCATGAGCTCGATCGAACAAGAGGTAGCCGGCTATTACGACAAGCTGTTGCAGCGCAACGCTGGTGAGCCGGAGTTCCACCAGGCCGTCGCCGAGGTGCTGGATTCGCTGAAGATTGTCCTGGGCAAGGATCCGCACTACGCCGACTACGGCCTGATCGAGCGCCTCTGCGAGCCGGAGCGTCAGATCATCTTCCGCGTGCCGTGGATGGATGACAACAACGAGATCCGCGTCAACCGCGGCTTCCGCGTCCAGTTCAACTCTGCACTCGGCCCCTACAAGGGCGGCCTGCGCTTCCACCCGAGCGTGAACCTGGGCATCATCAAGTTCCTGGGCTTTGAGCAGATCTTTAAGAACTCGCTCACCGGCCTGCCCATCGGCGGCGGCAAGGGTGGCTCCGACTTCGACCCGAAGGGTAAGTCCGAGGGCGAGATCATGCGCTTCTGCCAGTCCTTTATGACTGAGCTGTGGCGCCACATTGGCGAGTACCGCGACGTGCCTGCCGGTGACATCGGCGTCGGCGGCCGCGAGATCGGCTTCCTCTTTGGCCAGTACCGCCGCTTGGCCAACCAGCACGAGTCCGGCGTGCTCACCGGCAAGGGTCTGACCTGGGGCGGCTCGCTCGTGCGTACCGAGGCCACCGGCTACGGCTGCGTCTACTTCACCGAGGAGATGATGAAGGCCAAGGGTGAGTCCCTCGACGGCGCGAAGGTCATCGTCTCCGGTTCCGGCAACGTGGCTATCTACGCCATCCAGAAGGCGCAGGAGCTGGGCGCGACCGTCGTGGGCTTCTCCGACTCCTCCGGCTGGGTAGAGACCCCCACCGGCGTGGACCTGGAGCTGCTGCACGACGTCAAGGAGGTACGCCGCGCCCGCGTGTCCGACTACGCCAAGGAGGCCACCGGCGCCACCTTCCACGACGACGGTTCCATCTGGGACCTCAAGGCCGACGTGGCCCTGCCGTGCGCGACCCAGAACGAGCTCGACGGCGAGCACGCCAAGACCCTGGTTGCCAACGGTGTGAAGTACGTCGCCGAGGGCGCGAACATGCCGTCGACCGCGGAGGCCATCGAGACCTTCCGCGAGAACAAGATCTCCTTCGGCCCGGGCAAGGCTGCCAACGCTGGTGGCGTGGCCACCTCCGCGCTGGAGATGCAGCAGAACGCCTCGCGCGATTCCTGGACCTTCGACTACACCGACGGTCGTCTGCACCAGATCATGTCCGGCATCTTCAATGTTGCCGCTGATACCGCGGAGGAGTACGACCGCGCTGGTGACTACGTCGTGGGCGCGAACATCGCCGGCTTTAAGAAGGTCGCTGACGCAATGCTCGCCCAGGGTGTTGTGTAAAGAAACGGTGTAAACGTACACCTTGTGGGCCCGTGCCTCGTGGCGCGGGCCCTTCCGCATGCGTAACGCAGTAGGCTTAGGAGCTATGTATCGCGTTTTTGAAGCACTAGATGAGCTCGTTGAAACCGTCGAGGCCGCCATGGGCGTGCCCATGACTTCGAACTGCATGGTCCCGCGCAGCGAGATGCTCACGCTTCTCGACGATATCCGGGAAGCCCTGCCCGACGAGATCGACGACGCCCAGGACGTTTTAGATAACCAGGACGAGATCCTGCGGGGTGCCGAGGACCGCGCCCACCAGCTCGTCGGCGATGCGGAGGCCGAGGCCAAGCAGCTTGTCGACGAAGCCCACGCGCAGGCCGATTCCGTCCTGCACGATGCGCAGGCGCAGGCCACCGCGCTGCTGTCGCGTTCCGAGGAGGACGCCGACCGCCTGGTCGCAGACGCGCGCGAGGAGGCCGAATCCGCACTCAGCGCCGCCCACAGCGAGGCGGAGCGCTTGGTGGAGGACGGCAAGCAGCAGTACCAGCGCTCTGTGGACGAGGGCCTGGCCCAGCAGGAGCACCTGATCTCCGAGTCCGAGGTCATGCGCCGTGCGGACGAGGAGGCCCACCGTCTGGTGGAAAACGCGCACTCCGAGTCCTCCCGCCTGCGCCGCGAGTGCGACGAGTACGTCGACTCCAAGCTGGCCGAGTTCGAAGAGGCGCTGTCTTCGGTGTTGCGCACCGTGGCTTCTGACCGCTCGGCGCTGCGCCGCGGGGCCGGAGTTGCTGGTGCGGCGGGCGAGTCCGGCGGGCGTCGCAACGAGCGCCAGGAGCAGACCGGCCACTACGAACCGCGCCGCTACCCGCGCCGTTCCCGCGGCGAGCAGCGGGATCAGTACTAGCAGCGCTTTCGGGCCGCAGTGGTTGTAGGGTAGGGGCTGTTATGGCTACGAATCCTTTCATCATCAATGTCGCCGATGCGTTGCACGGCGACGGCATGCCAGTGACCGTCAACCGCACCGGCGAAAGCCCCTCGCGGATCGGCCCCGAGATGATTGCCATCCCGCAGGGCCAGCCGGTCGAGCTGGAGGCAACGATTACCCCGCTGGGCGCGGGCGTGCTTGTCGACGCATCGGTGACCGCCCAGCTCGAAGGCCAGTGCGTGCGCTGCCTGAAGACGCTCACGCCCACCCACACGCTGTCCATCTCCCAGGTCTTCGAGGCCGAGGACGGCTTCATCGTCGGCGACGAGGAGACCGACGAGGACAAGGGCTCGGGCGACGAGATCCACCGGATTGAGAACGAGACGGTGGACGTGGAGCAGGCGTTTGTCGACGAAGCGGGGCTGACCCTGCCGTTTAACCCAGTCTGCGAACCCGAGTGCGCGGGCGACACCGACGTCCCGGCCCCCGACGGGGTCTCGGGCGAGGAGAACAACCTGGTCGACCCGCGGTGGGCGGACCTGGAGAAGTTCCTGTGAGCCGCTCGAAGAAGAAGCGGATCTCCAACGAACAGGCCTGGCAGGAGGCGTTTGCCGCCGTCGACCACCAGCCGTTGTTGGACCGCATCGGCGTGCAGCTGGGCAGGGATCAGCTGCGCCACGCACTGACGCACCGCTCCTTTGCCAATGAGCACGGCACCCTGCCGAACAACGAGCGCCTCGAGTTCCTGGGCGATGCCGTGCTCGGCCTTACCGTGGCGACGAAGCTCTTCGAGCTCTACCCCTCGCGCCCTGAGTCGGATCTGTCGCCCATGCGCGCCTCCATCGTGTCGCGCTACGGGCTTGCCGACGTCGCGCGCGAGATCAACCTCGGCGAACATGTTCTGCTGGGCCGGGGTGAGGAGCTCGGCGGCGGCCGGGATAAGGACTCGATCCTGGCGGATACGACCGAGGCGCTCCTTGGCGCGATCTACCTGGTTCACGGCTTCGAGTACGCCCGCGATGTCATCCTCGACCTCTTCGACGAGAAGCTCCGCGGTGCAACCGCCTCCAGCGCCCACCGCGACTGGAAGACGTCGCTGCAGGAGCGACTCGCCGAGCTGGACGCGCAGGTGGCGGAGTACTCGTCGACCGCCACCGGCCCGGACCACCAGAAGCTCTTCCACTGCGAGGTGCGCTCCGGCGAGACGCTGCTGGGCCGCGGTCGCGGTACCGCCAAGAAGCTCGCGGAGCAGGAAGCGGCACGTGCGGCCATGCGCTTTTTGCACAACCACCCGGAGCGGGTCGCTGGCAACGCCGAGGAGGCCTAAGTGCCGGAGCTGCCCGAGGTAGAGGTGGTGCGCCGCGGCCTAGAGACACACCTGGTGGGGCGCACCTTTGACAGCGTTGACGTGCTGCACCCGCGCGCGGTGCGCGGAAACACCGAAGACCTCGCCCAGATCCTGCCCGGCAGAACGATTACCGGTACCGGTAGGCGCGGCAAGTACCTGTGGCTCACGCTTGACGACGCGGCCGCACTCGTCGTCCACCTGCGCATGAGCGGGCAGATGCTCGTCGGCCCGCCCGGCGGGGTACAAAGCCCACACGTGCGCATCCGCGCACGCCTGGGGGAGCTCCAGCTCGACTTTGTGGACCAGCGCACCTTCGGCATGTGGCAGTACGCGCCGTTTGACGGCGAGGTGCCCGCACCGGTCGCCCACATCGCGCGCGACCCCTTCGACCCACACTTCGACCTCACCGCCACCGCGCGGGCCCTGCGCACGAGGCGCTCGGCGTTAAAGACGGTACTGCTGAACCAGGAACTGGTCAGCGGGATCGGTTCCATCTACGCCGACGAAGCGATGTGGGCCGCGCGCGTGAAGCCGTGGCGGATGGCGCGCACGTTGCGCCAGCGCGACGCCGTCGAGGTGTTGGTCCACGCGCGCGAGGTAATGGAACGCGCCCTTGCACAAGGCGGGACGAGCTTCGATTCGCTCTACGTCAACGTCAACGGTGCCTCCGGCTATTTCTCCCGCTCGCTTAATGCCTACGGGCAGGCGGGTCGGCCGTGCGCCCGGTGCGGCACCGAGATTGCAAAGCGCGTGGTCGGCGGGCGCTCCTGCTACTACTGCCCGGCTTGCCAGGTCCTGTAGCTGCGCACCACTCCGCCCACGAATGTGGGGGAGCCAACATTTAAGTTGCAAGAGATTCTGTCTCACCAGATAAGATTCTCGCCATGGATTCCGCAACTTCCTTTGTAAACGACACGCTCAACGGCGTGATCTGGGAAATCGTTCCCTGGCTGCTGCTGGCAGCCGGTATTTACTTCGGCCTTCGCACCATCTTCGTACAGGTCCGTCTCCTGCCCGAGATGTTCAAGGCTGTCACCGAAAAGCCTCAGGGCAAGGACCGCCAGGGTCGTGACCTGGACGAGGAATACGGCGGCATTTCCGCGTTCAAAGCCTTCACGATCTCGGCTGCTTCGCGCGTGGGGACCGGCAACATCGCCGGTGTGGCGCTGGCCATCTCCGTGGGCGGTCCGGGTGCTGTGTTCTGGATGTGGATCATCGCCATCGTCGGTGGCGCAACCGCGTTCGTCGAGTCCACGCTGGCGCAGCTCTGGAAGACGAAAGATGAAGACGGCAACTACCACGGCGGGCCCGCCTACTACATGACGCGCGGGTTGAACTGGCGCCCGCTCGCCATCATCTTCGCCGTTGCCCTGTCGCTGACCTACGGCTTTGTGTTCAACGCCATCCAGACCAACTCGATTGTTGAGGCAGTCGGTGGCTCCCTGCAGACCGACTCGATGACCCTGAAGGTGATCGTCGCCGCCGTGCTCGCCACGCTGACTGCCCTGATCATCTTTGGCGGCGTGACCCGTATCGCCAGCGCCACGCAGATCATCGTGCCGTTCATGGCGACCGCCTACATCCTCATTGGCCTTGTCGTGGTCATCATGAACATCTCCGAGGTTCCGGGCATGATCAGCCTGATTGTCGGCCATGCGCTCGGCCTGCAGCAGGTCGCTGGCGCCACGGTGGGTGCAGCCTTCGCCTTCGGCATGCGCCGTGGCCTGTTCTCCAACGAGGCCGGTCAGGGCTCCGCTCCGAACGCCGCGGCGACCGCAACCGTGTCCCACCCGGTCAAGCAGGGGCTGGTGCAGACCCTCGGCGTGTACTTCGACACGCTCGTGGTGTGCACCATCACCGCCTTCGTCGTGCTGCTCGGCCCGGCGGTGAACTACGGTACGGATGACATCCAGGGCGCTGCGCTGACCCAATCCGCGCTGGCGGACTCCGTCGGTGCCTGGGGCGCGCACGCGATCACGTTCATCCTCTTCTTCCTCGCGTTTTCTTCCGTGATTGGTAACTACTACCTTGCGCAGGCCAACGTGGAGTACCTCACCAGCTCCAAGGCTGTCATGACCATCTTCCGCCTCGGCGTGATCGGTTTTGTTATCTTCGGTGCCTTCGGCTCCCTGCCGCTGGTGTGGGCACTCGGCGACACGATGGCGGGCACCATGGCGATCATCAACATCATCGCGATCGTGCCGCTGGGTGGTGTGGCCTTCAAGCTACTGCGCAACTTCAGCGAGCAGCGCACCAAGGGTCTCGACCCTGTCTTCCACCGCGACATGCTGCCGGAGCTGAAAAACGTGGAGTTCTGGGACGGCTCCGACCCGGTCACCCGCCGCAGCACCGAGGACCTGAAAGTCGCGGGACGCCCGGACAAGTAAGCGCAACTAGTGTGGGAGCATGACCACACACACTGACAACACACGAGTACGTCTCACAGCCCACGTCCATGGACACGTCCAGGGCGTGGGCTTTCGTTGGTGGACCCGCTCCCGCGCCCTCGAGCTGGGGCTTGCCGGCTACGCGAAGAACCTTGCCGACGGCCGCGTGGAAGTCGTCGCCGAGGGCACCCGCGAGCACACAGACGCGCTGCTTGCGCTGCTGCGCGAGGAGCCAACGACCACGCGTCGGCCCGGCCGGGTCGACTTCGTCGGCGAGCAGTACGGCGAGCCCCGCGGTGCTTCCGGCTTCGACGAGCGCTGAGTAACGAGCGCGAGACCGGACAGGTAAACTCACGGCAATGCACCTGAAATCGCTGACGCTTAAAGGATTCAAGTCCTTCGCTTCGGCGACCACGATGAAGTTCGAGCCGGGCATCTGCGCCGTCGTCGGCCCCAACGGCTCGGGCAAGTCGAACGTGGTGGACGCGCTCGCATGGGTGATGGGGGAGCAGGGCGCGAAGAATCTGCGCGGCGGCAAGATGCAGGACGTCATCTTCGCCGGTGCTGGCGACCGCAAGCCGCTGGGGCGCGCCGAGGTCACGCTGACTTTCGACAACACCGATAAGCACCTGCCAATCGAGTACACCGAGGTGGCCATTACTCGCCGCATGTTCCGCGACGGTGCCTCCGAGTACGAGATCAACGGTGCCAAGGCCCGCCTGATGGACATCCAGGAGCTGCTGTCGGATTCCGGCATCGGCCGTGAGATGCACATCATCGTCGGCCAGGGCAAGCTCTCGGAAATCCTGGAATCGCGCCCGGAGGAGCGCCGCGCGTTCATCGAGGAAGCCGCCGGCGTACTCAAGCACCGCCGCCGCAAGGAGAAGGCGCAGCGCAAGCTCACCGGCATGCAGGCCAACTTAGACCGCCTCAGCGATCTCACCGAGGAGCTGGGCAAACAGCTTAAACCGCTCGCCCGCCAGGCCGAGGCCGCCAAGCGCGCCGCCACCGTGCAGTCCACGCTGCGCGAGGCCCGTCTCTCACTCGCCGGGCACCAGGTGGTCACCCTGCGCGCCTCGCTTGCCGACGCCACCGCCGCCGCCCAAGCACTCGCCGAGCAAGTCGAAACTGCCACGGCTGTGCTCGAGGAAGCCGAGCAGACGCAGGCCGAAATCGAGTACGAGCAGGAAGAAGCGCAGCCGCAGGCCGAGCAGGCCCAAAAGGTGTGGTTCGAGCTCTCCACCCTGGCGGAGCGGGTCAGCGCCACGGTCCGCATCGCCACCGAGCGCGCCCAGCACTCCGGCTCGGAGGTACCCTACGCAGGCCAAGACCCAGACCAGCTGCTGCGCCGCGCCGAGTTCGCTGACGAAGAGTACGCTGAAGCACTCGAGGCTGCCGAAGAAGCCGCCGAGAAGCTCGAGACGCTACGCGAGGAGGTTGCCGAAAAGCAGGAGGCCTTCGACGATGCGGAGCGCGAGCACATGGCCCAGGTCCGCGCGATTGCGGATCGCCGCGAAGGCGTGGTGCGCCTGCTCGCACAAGAAGAGTCGCAGCAGGCGGCGATCACTGCGGCCGAAGAAGAAGTCGCGCGACTGACCGAGCTTTTGGAAGAAACCCGCGCTCGCGCTCGCGCAGCTGAGCAGGAGGCCCGGGAGGCCGCGGAAGCGCTCACGGAGGTAGACACCCAGCGTGCCCCACTCGACGAGGAACACGTGCGTGCCTACACCGAGTCCGACGCCGCCGATAAGCGCTTGGAGCAGCTGCGCGCTGAGCAGCGCGAGCGCGAACGCGCCGTGTTTACTCTTGAGTCCCGCATCGCGACACTGGTCGAGCAGGCCCCGCGTCCGCAGGCCGCCGACGCACTCGCGGACTTCGCCCCGCTCGCCGGGCTGCTGCGCGCGGACGACGGCATGGACCGTGCGCTCGCAGCCGCCCTCGGCGCACACGCAGAGGCACTCACCGGCGAGGTGACCCCGAGTGCCGTGGACCAACTTGCCGACGCCGCGCGCACCATCGTCATCGACACCAACGGCGGCACCACGTGGCGTCTCGACACCGACGCCAAGGTCGACTGGCTGCTTGACCACGTCCGCGTCGACGAGTCCGTCGTCGGCCCCGTGACCCGCCTGCTCGTCGACGTCGTCGTGGCGGACACCCTCGACGCCGCCCGCGAGCTGGTCGCCGAGGACCCGCGCCTGCGCGCCGTGACCCGCGAGGGCGTCCTCGTCGGCGAGGGCTGGGTCGCCGCCGGGACGGGCACCACGACCGCAGTCGAGGTCACCGCCCAGATCGAGCAGGCCCGCAGCGAGCTTGAGATCGCGCAAGCCCAGCTCGAGGAGCTCTCCGGCACCCTGGAAGGCGCAAAAATCGCGGCCGAGGACGCGCGCGTGACCGCAGCCTCGGCGAAGGCGGCCCTGCGCGAGCACGACGCCGAAGCCCAGCGCCTGAGCCGCGACCACGAGCGCCTGGAAAAGCAGTGGAAGGCCAACAGCGGCGAGCACGAGCGCGCCGCCCAGCGTGCCACCGATGCCGAAGGCCGCCTCGCCGCCCGTCGCGAGGAGCTGACGCAGACCCGCGACCGGTTGGCCCGGGTAAACGCCGAAGACCAGCCGAGCGAGGAGCCGTCCACGGCCCAGCGCGACGCCGCCCAGCAGGAGCTCGCCAAGGTCAAGGCGATGGAGATGGAGGCCACGCTTGCCTCGCGCACGGCGCAACAGGAAGCCGAGCAACGCGCCGGCAGGGGAGACGCGCTGCGCAGGCAGGCCGAGCACGAGAAACATGCCAAGGCCCGCCACGACGCGGCGATGCAGAAGCGCCGCGCACAGGCCGAGCTTGCGCAGGCGGTGGCAGAGCAAGGCCGGGACGTGGCCGCCCGGGTCCAGGACGCGCTTGCGCGTGCGGGGGCGGAGCGGGACCGGTGGCAGGCGGGCGTCGCTAAGCTGCAGGCCCAGCTCCAGCAGGCCCGCAGCCAGGTCTCGGCGGCGCGGCAGACGCTCAAGCGGCTGACGGAGAGCTCGCACAATTCGGAGATCGCGCAGTCGCAGGCGCAGGTGCGTATCGACGAGGCGGAGAAGAAGATCACCGAATCGCTCGGCATCGCCATCACGGACCTGCTGCGGGACTACACGCCGGGCGAGGACTTCGACCAGGCGTCGGAAAAGGCCCGCCTGGCGCAGGCGGAGAAAGACCTGCGCGCACTGGGCAAGGTCAACCCGCTCGCGCTGGAGGAGTTCAAGGCGCTGGAAGAGCGCTACGCGTTCTTGTCGACGCAGCTCGACGACGTGATCCAGGCGCGCGAGGACTTAATCGGCGTGATCAACGACGTGGACGGGCAGATCCTCCAACTGTTCACTGACGCTTGGAAAGACGTCGAGGCCGAGTTCCCGCGCGTCTTCCACACGCTCTTCCCAGGCGGCGAGGCTCGCCTCATCCTCACCGAACCCGACGACATGCTCGCCACCGGCATCGAGATCGAGGCCCGCCCGCCCGGCAAGAAGGTCAAGCGCCTGTCCTTGCTTTCCGGCGGCGAGAAGTCGCTGACCGCACTCGCGTTCCTCGTGGCGATCTTCCGCGCGCGCCCGAGTCCGTTCTACGTGCTCGACGAGGTCGAGGCCGCGCTTGACGACGTCAACCTCCGCCGCCTCATCGCCCTCCTCAAAGAACTGCGGGAGGACTCGCAGCTGATCGTGATCACGCACCAGAAGCCGACAATGGATGTGGCGAACGTGCTCTACGGCGTGACCATGCGCGGCGACGGCGTGACGCGCGTGCTTTCGCAGCGCATGCAGCCAGCGGCTGACTAACAGCGGTTTTGCAGCGGTTTACCTGGTGCTGTTTTCCTTGCGGGTGTTCTGCCGCGGGTGTCCTAGCACGGGTATCTTTACGCCCGGTTCCTCACACGGGTCTTTCTAAATGGAGCTAGCTCCGTTTGGGTCTTCGTCAGGTGCAAAAGCCCTGGTCGCGGGTTGGTGGCTTGTCTAAATGGAGCTAGCTCCGTTTGGACTTACGATGTAGGCAAATCCCCAGGTCGCGGGTCGGCGTTGTGACTAAATGGAGCTAGCTCCGTTTGGATGTGCAGCGGGTGTAAATGCCCTGGTCGCGTGTTGGCGGCTCTTCTAAATGGAGCTAGCTCCGTTTGGGTGTGCGCCGGGTGCAAAACGCCTGGTCGTGTGTCGGCGGTTCTTCCATATGGAGCTAGCTCCATTCTTGTAGGAATACCTGGGAACTCGATGGATAGAACAGCGGCTGACTCGCCTGGCCATTCGATTCACTATGGCACTATGGGTGCCATGGATATGGAACTCGCAATGAACTCGCCACTTCTGTGGATCGTTGTCGCCATCGTCGTCGTTGCTCTCATCCTTGTGGGCATCGTTGTGGTGGGACGCAAGCGCAAAGAGGAAAAGACCGTCTCTTTTGCCAAGACGGAGGAGCCGAAGGAGCTCACCCAGCAGGAGAAGTCCGGAAATTACCAGGCCAAGGGTGGCTTCAACTTCGCCCCGGCTGCAGCCCCCAGCACGCCGGAGAAGGAGCCGGTGCGTATCGACGAGCCACGCGAGCCGAAGCCCTCACAAGAACAGCAGGCGGCTGCCGCAGCCCCGGAACCGGTAGTTGAACCGGACCCGGCGGCCGTTGAGGAAGCAGCCAAGGTTGAGGATGCCGCGAAGGTAGAGAAGACAGCCAAGGTCGAGAAACCCGCGAAGGTTGAAGAGGCCGCCAAGGTCGAGAAACCCGGGAAGGTTGAAGAGGCCGCCAAGGTCGAGGAAGCCGCCAAGGCCGAGCGCACGCCCGAGCCGCCGACTGAGGAGCCGGCCGATGAGGTCGTGGTGAACACCGACGCGGAGACCGACCCGGAGACCCGCGAGACTGTCGTGACCCCGGATGAGGCAGCACCGGTCGAGAAGCCGGAAGCGCCAGCCGAAGCACCCGCCGAGGCACCCGCAGCGGAACCCACACCGGAACCCGAGGCAGAACCGGCCGAGGAACCGCAGGCAGACGAGGACCAGACCCGCAAGGCGCAGGAGGCCGCAGCAGCTGCAGCCGCAGCGAGCGCGGAGGCTGCCCGTGCGCTGGAGGCTGACCAGGCTGGGGCGGCTGAGGTGAGTGAGGATGTGGTCGTCGAGAAGCATGACGAGCCCACGGAAGACATTGAGGAGATCGAGCCTGCAGCCGGGCGTATCGGCAAGCTGCGTGGGCGTCTGTCGCGCTCGCAGAACGCGATCGGCCAGGGGCTGCTGGGCATCCTCACTGCGGGTGACCTGGACGAGGATGCGTGGGAGGAGATCGAGGACACGCTGATCATGGCGGACCTCGGTGCCAACCTCACCATGCGTGTGACTGAAACGCTGCGCGGCAAGATCGCCGAGCGTGGCGTTTCCTCGGAGGAAGAGGCGCGCGCGATGCTGCGTGAGACGCTCATCGAGGCGGCTCGTCCCGAAATGGACCGCTCGATCAAGGCGATGCCAAATGAGGGCAAGCCCGCTGTCATCCTTGTTGCCGGCGTCAACGGCACCGGCAAGACCACCACGACCGGCAAGCTGGCTCGCGTGCTGGTTTCCATGGGGCACTCGGTTGTGCTCGGCGCGGCGGATACTTTCCGCGCGGCCGCTGCTGATCAGCTCGAGACCTGGGGTCGTCGCGTCGGTGCGTCCACGGTGCGCGGCAAGGAAGGCGCGGACCCGGCTTCCGTCGCCTTCGATGCCGTGGCCACCGGTGTCCAGGAGGGCGCGGACGTCGTCCTCATCGATACCGCGGGTCGCCTGCACACCTCGACCGACCTGATGGACCAGCTGGGCAAGGTCAAGCGCGTGGTGGAGAAGAAGAGCAACGTCGACGAGGTACTGCTGGTACTCGACGCCACGGTGGGACAGAACGGCATTGCGCAGGCACGCGTCTTCCGCGAGGTCGTGGACATCACCGGCGTGGTGCTGACCAAGCTGGACGGCACTGCCAAGGGCGGCATCGTCTTCCAGGTACAGGAGGAACTCGGCGTGCCGGTTAAGCTTGTCGGCCTTGGCGAGGGTGCGGACGATCTCGCGCCGTTTGAGGTGGAAAGCTTCGTCGACGCGTTGCTGGGATAGCGCAAGTTCTGGGTTCGCCCAGCTAGACGCTAGGCTGTAACGAGTACATTTTTTGACGGCGAGCGTACCGCGCACGCTGATAAAACGAAGCGAACAGGAGTACCTTACGTTGTTCGAGTCACTGTCCGACCGCTTGCAAGATGCCCTCGGTGGCCTGCGTGGAAAAGGCAAGCTCACCGAGGCTGACATCAACGCCACCGCGCGCGAGATCCGCCTTGCGCTGCTGGAGGCCGACGTCTCGCTTGCCGTGGTCAAGGCCTTTATCAAGCGCGTCAAGGAGCGCGCCCTCGGCGCGGATGTCTCCGAGGCGCTCAACCCTGCGCAGCAGGTCATCAAGATTGTTGATGAGGAGCTCACCGGCATCTTGGGCGGGGAGACCCGCCGCCTTAACCTGGCGAAGAACCCGCCGACGGTGATCATGCTCGCCGGCCTGCAGGGTGCTGGTAAGACCACGCTTGCCGGCAAGCTGTCCAAGCACCTGGCGAAGCAGGGCCACACCCCGCTGCTGGTCGCCTGTGACTTGCAGCGTCCGGGCGCGGTCCAGCAGCTGCAGATCGTGGGTGAGCGCGCCGGTGTCGATACCTTCGCGCCGGACCCGGGCACCTCGATCGATTCTTACGAGCACGAGATGGGCTCCTCCCACGGCGACCCGGTCGCGGTTGCGCAGCAGGGGATCGAGCACGCGAAGCAGACCAAGCACGACGTGGTCATTATCGATACCGCGGGCCGCTTGGGCATCGACGAGACGCTGATGACCCAGGCCCGCAACATCCGCGACGCGGTCAACCCGGACGAAGTCCTCTTTGTCATTGACGCCATGATCGGCCAGGACGCGGTGAGCACCGCACAGGCCTTCGCCGACGGCGTCGACTTCACCGGCGTGGTGCTGACCAAGCTCGATGGTGACGCCCGCGGCGGTGCCGCACTCTCCATCCGTGAGGTCACCGGCAAGCCGATCCTGTTCGCCTCCACGGGTGAGAAGCTCGACGACTTCGACGTTTTCCACCCGGATCGCATGTCCAGCCGTATCCTCGGCATGGGCGATCTGCTCTCCCTGATCGAGCAGGCGGAGCAGACTTACAACGAGAAGGACGCGGAGGCGGCCGCGACCAAGCTGGCTTCCGGCGAGCTCACGCTCGAGGACTTCCTGGATCAGCTGCTGATGATCCGCCGCATGGGCCCGATCGGCAACCTGCTGAAGATGATGCCCGGCGGCAAGCAGATGAACCAGATGGCCGACATGGTCGATGAGAAGCAGCTCGACCGCATCCAGGCCATCATCCGCGGTATGACCCCTGCCGAGCGTGAGGATCCGAAGATTCTCAATGCTTCTCGACGTAAGCGTATCGCCAAGGGCTCCGGCGTCGAAGTCTCCGACGTTAACCAGCTCGTGGAGCGCTTCTTCGAAGCGAAGAAGATGATGGGCAAGATGGCCGGTCAGTTCGGTATGGGCGGCATGCCCGGAATGCCAGGGATGCCCGGCGGGCGTTCGGCGACGAAGAAGAAGCCGAAGGGCCGCAGGGGCAAAAACGGCAAGCGTAAGCCGCCGAAGCGCCGTAGTGGCGGCGGGATGCCGGGGATGCCCGGGATGCCGCCAATGCCGGGCATGGGTGGTGGCATGCCTGACATGCAGGAGCTGAAGAAGCTGCAGGAGCAGATGCCGCCAGGCATGGAGGGCCTGGACTTGGACAAGCTCGACTTTAACGAGGCGATGAAGCGCATGGGTAAGGGCAAATAAAACCCGCCGCGCAATGGAGAAGGTGGCCCCGCAACGCTGGAAAGCGTTGCGGGGCCAGCTCTTTGCGTTCGGAGGGGCTCCGGCCTACTGGCCGAGGATTCCTAGCGGCTGGCGCTGCCCATCGACGGGGTTGACCGGTAGGTTCTCCGGGGCCGAGCCGTCTTCACCGACGGGGATCTCGGCGTTGGGGTCCGGGCGCAGCGGCGGGACCTCGTACTCGGGAGCGTCGGTGGCCAAGTAGGGGATCTCGAGGGCGTCGAAAACCTTGCGCAGCTCTTGCCACACCAAGGGCGTCAGCGTTGCCATGTAGGCGTTCGAGATGTGGTTCTGGTCCCGGTAGACGTACACGTTGCCGATCTGGGGGCGGCATAGCTCGGCGTCGCAGAACCACGGGGCGGTATCCACGCTGAACTGTTTATTCGTCCCGTCGAGGTACTCGGCCGCCGGGTCGACGGGGCCGTAGACGTCGTCGGTGCGCATCGAGCACTCTTCCTCCGTGAAGCCGGAGACGATGCAGATGTTGGGGTCCATGATCTGGCCGAAGATGTCAAAGATCCACGGGTTGTCGCGGAAGCCCAAGAACGGGATGTCGTACTGCGCGAACGCATCCCACAGCACGAGGTAGGAGTCCGGCACGTGGTCGACGGTCACTTCCACGTCACCGGCGCGTCCTTCGGGGCGCGTAGAGGTAGAGACCACCAGGTCCGGCTGCATGTTCACAACTTCTTCGAAGACGTTCTGGCTCCACTCGAAGCACACGTCCGAGACCAGCTCCGTGCCGTCCTCGCCGCCGATGGTCAGAGGGCAGGTCTGGCGGACAAAAGGAACGACCTTGAACCCGTGCTCGCGGCCCAGACGGTCGAGCGGGATGACATAGGGCTCGATGTGCGAGCCGCCGACCATGACCACCGTGGTCTCGGCGTCCTTGTCGCCGTAGATGCACTCGGGGCGCGGTATGACGTCGGCGTCCTCGTTCTGGAACACCATGCAGCCCTCGGATCCGACAGGAGGGTAGATGCCGGAGACGAGGTTCGGGTCCGGCTGTGGCGTGACGACGGGGACGGGCGCGCCGACAACCGACATTGCGCCGGGGTACATATTTATGTCCAGCGGGCGGTTCGCGTTCTCGACACGCTGGTTCCACAGCGGCTGGATGGTCAGTGCGGCGCCGACGAGCGCGGCGATGACCACGCCACCGACGGCGCGGCCGATGCCTGTGGGCGTGCGTAGGCTGCGGCGGGCGTCGGCAACCGGCGTATCGGTGGCTTTCGGGCGCTTGCGGTGCTGGCGCAGCGGCTGCTCCAGCAGTACATGGGTCACGTGCGCCAGTGCGAGCGACGCCGCGATCACGATCACGCCGACCCACGCTGGCGGGGTGCCAAATCCGCCGATGACGGTGACGATGATCAGCATCGGCCAGTGCCATAGGTACAGGGAGTAGGCGATCCCACCCAGCCACGTCATCGGCTTGGAAGCAAGCACCTTGGACACCGGGTTGTCGTCGCCACTGAGGATGACAAGGGCGGCACCAAGCAGCGGAAGCAACGCAATCGGGCCGGGGAAGGCGAGCGTGTTGGAGACCACCGCGCCGGTAATGGTGATGCAGATTATGCCGATCGCGGAGGTCATCCACGCGGTCCTCTGCGGCAGAAAGCGGCTCGTGGGCACGAACGCGAGCAGCGCACCAAGCGAGAGCTCCCAAGCGCGGGAGAAGGTGGAGTAGTAGTTCGCGCCGGTACCAATGAAGCCGAAGCGGGAGGCCCAGGCAAGCGAGGCGAGAGTGATGATCGCGAGCACCGTGATCGCACCCCGCTTGGCGTAAGTGCGCGGGAGGTTGCACTTGGTAATAAGGAAGGCGATAAGCGTGCCCAGCAAAATGCCAAAAAGGTAGAACTGGCCCTGGACGGCCATCGACCACAGGTGCTGCAGGGGCGAAGTATCCTGACTTGCCGCGGCGTAGTCGGCCGCCTGCACCATGAGCTCCCAGTTCTGGTAATAGAGCATGGACGCCGTGAACTGCGCGGCCAGCTCGTCGCTCATTAGCTCTGGGGTGAGGTAGTGCACCGCCACAAACACGGACAGGATCACTACGACGAGCGCTGGCACCAGCCTGCGGATCGTCCGCCACAACGGCCACCAGGGGTTCAGGCTCGGGTTAGGGCGCATCGCGTAACGCAGCTGCCCGCCGAGGAAGAAGTAGCCGGACAGCAACAGGAAGACGTCCACGCCACCGGAGACGCGGCCAACGAAGACGTGGAAGAGCACCACGAGACCGATGGCGTAGCCACGCAGGCCGTCGATATCAACGCGGTAGGCCGAGGTTCGTGCTCGTGTACTTTCTCCCGCATCGTGCTGCGCAGGCTTCGTCGTCGTTGCGCTCATCTATCCTCAAAAACCTCTGCGAACCGAATAACTCTTGGTATTGTGTGGGAAACATCAATCCCCAGGCGAATGCTCTGCGAAGTGCAGGCATGCCAATACGCGGGACGCTCCCGTGACTGTGCAAACCTTACCGCGTATCGGGAGAAAAGCCGGAACCGTCGCGGCGGGGATAGCTACGCATGTCACCGAAGGTGGGGGAGCTGGGCGCATTTTTGGTCTTCAGCTGCGTCCACGGTAAAGTACTGCGAGTTACCCGGCATGTATGTCGGGGACAGCATACTGCGTACGCGCCGGAAGCGTCTGCACCCGTCTTACTCGGGCGGTCGGCCGGCCAGTCACGCGCAGGCTAAAGAAGAAGGGTTGAACCGGCCCGCCAGCACACGGCGGGTGTCTGCACTGCCCAGTGACCGTAAAGGAAGAATTTTCATGGCTGTCAAGATCAAGCTGCAGCGTGTGGGCAAGATCCGCAACGCACAGTACCGCGTCGTCGTCGCTGACTCCCGTACCCGTCGCGACGGCCGCGTCATCGAGAACATCGGCATCTACCACCCGAAGGAAGAGCCGTCGCTCATCCGCATCGACTCTGAGCGCGCACAGTACTGGCTGGGCGTCGGCGCACAGCCGACCGAGCCGGTTGCCGCACTGCTGAAGATCACCGGTGACTGGCAGAAGCACAAGGGCCTGGACGGTGCCGAGGGCACCCTGAAGGTTGCCGAGGAGAAGAAGTCCAAGCTCGAACTGTTCAACGAGGCACTCGAGGAGGCCAACAACGGCCCGACCGCCGAGGCCATCACCGAGAAGCGCAAGAAGGCAAAGGAAGAGGAAGAGGCCAAGGCTGCTGCCGAGGCTGAAGCCGCTGCCGCCGCTGAGGCTGCCGAGAAGGCCGAGTCTGAGGAGGCCGAGGCTTCCGAGGAGAAGACTGAGGAGTCCGAGGAGAACTAAGCTTTCTCGTACCGCGAACCCCGCTGTATTGACGTGATAGTCGATATAGCGGGGTTTTGTTATGTCTAAAACCACCGGCAGAAATTAGGGCCGCTCTGGAAGGCGTGGCCGACAAATCGTGGGTTACAAGGATTCAGTTTGGGCGTGAAGTGGGCTTTAGGGGTAGGGCGATTCAGGCGTTATGGACGTCCCAACAGTCCATGTATATGAACTTACTTACTGCCAATCTGTGAACTCAAAAATTTATCTGGAGCTTATTTTTGCTGCTCCTCTCGGTCCCTATATCGACGATTCTGAGACTATATTTTGGTAGCGTGGAGGGGTCGATCTTCTAAAGGTGCAGCGTATTGGACGCTCCTCTAAAAAGCTGAATCAATAAAATATAGGTAAGTGTACTACTTACTTTACGGCTTATTAAAAAATCAGCCATAAGTTGATGCACTTCAGGTCAGCTACTATATTCACTAAAATATGCAGGTAAACACCTTATATGCGAACTAAGGAATTCTCGCGCTGATCCTCTTGAAATAATTAGATGAAATATAGAAACAATTTGCAAGCAAGTGTCCAATTCCTTAGTATGGTGTGAGTTAGCTCCAGAAGGATTCACTAGATAGTTGGTGCTTCTGGGGAAACCTTTGTGTCTCAGGGTGGGGCACTGTCTTTTCCGAAAGGATGTTTATGAAGAAGGGCCAAATCATTCGCCGTCGTGGTACCTCTGTTGCTGCGGCAGCAATGTCGTTTGCTCTGATCGCGCCGTTTGCGCAGCCGGTGGCAGTCGCGCAGGAAGGAACCGCTGCGGTTGCTGCCGCCAACGCTGCAGACGCTGTTGAGGCTGCCGATGGCGACAATGCGATCGTCGCAGATGCGATTGCAAACGGCTACATCAAGAACGCAACCGGCATGACTAATGCCAAGTCAACCTTGTCCGGTCGTGCTTTCATCGACGACGGCTACGGTTTTAGTCCGACGGATGGTGGCCAGCAGGCGGTGCCCGAGGGCACGAAGGTCTACATGCAGTGGATCGACAAAGATGGTGCTGTCTCTCCGGTGTACGTGACGAGGACAACCGATCAGCTTGGCGGTGGCAATGCAAACCAGGCTGGCCCTGGTGCATATGCATTTGACCTGCGTGAACCCTGGGTTGATCACCACGGCAAGAAGCACACTTATGAGGCTCGCACGAATCAGTACTACCGGCTGTGGATTAACCCGTTTGTTGATGAGCGCAATGGCTTTACGGTGTATCCCTTCCGCCAGGTGGGCGGCTTCTTCCCGGGCGCATTCCGTAACTCGATGGGTGCAGACCAGCAGGGTGCATGGAACACCATTGGCACGAACATGCAGCGTACTGCGGTACTGATGCAGGCCGACCGGAATGTGCCGTACATGCACAAGCCGAAGTCTGAGTGGGTCGAGGATGATACTCCCACGGTTCGGAATCAGGCCGTGAGCGCGAAGATGAAAGGGCATGTCGGTGGCAAGGTCTGGCATGAAACCACGGATGCACGTTTGAATGGTCCGAATGACACCCGCGATGTGCCAGCTAAAGACACCTATGTGGTCATGAGTGTGCTGACCCAGCAGGGGATCGGCGAATACGCGGCAAAGGTTGAGCAACTGCCTGAGGCGCAGCAGCTGGCCGCTGCGAAGCAACTTTTGGAGGAGCACCCAGAGTACATTGCGGCTACAGTGCGCTCCAAGGTCGACGAAGATGGGCGCTACTCGGTGAAGTTTCCTGAAGGGACACTGACGAACGAGACCAAGAAGTATCTTTACGCTCATGTAGAAACTGCCGATGGGCAGATTCCGAGTGCGTACTCCGCGTGGCGTGTACCGCTCTTTAACTCGCCAGAGAATAACGGCGCCCGTAACCCGGCACCGATTGCTGCAGCTAACCTGGTGCAGAATCCGATGTGGTACAACGTGAACTTTGCGCTAGTGCCGCGCCATGATGTGACGTTGGACATCACCAACTTCAACATGACGGATAAGCCTGCCGGTGCTGGAGACACTGCAGAGCTAAACGTCACCGGGCCATTCCCAGTGACACCGAACAAGATTGTTTGGAAGAGGAATGGCGAGGTCGTCAAGACCTGCGCGGATATTGACAGTGTCAAGGCTGCGAATGCATGCGAACTGACAGTACCCGATGACGTCCAGACGGGAGATATCTTCACCGCTGAATTTGTTACCGGGGATAATACGGTACTGGCGGCTGACTCCTTTACGGCTGTTGTTCCGGTCGTTATGCCGTTTGGTTCCGTCAAGGACGAGTACGAAGAGTTTGACGCAGCTGCGGTACTTCCGAAGGAGCCCAGCAATAAGGTGAAGGGCTCGGAGCCCACCTATTCGGTTGAGGGACTTCCTGAGGGCTTCGCCTTTGATGAGAAGACCGGCAAGATCACTGGCACGCCGACGAAGGCGGGCACTACCGAGGTAGTTGTGTCCCGTGAAGTAAAGGTCACCGTGAAGGAGGACGTGCCTGTCCTTGACGAGAACGGTGAGCAGGTTTGGGTCAACCCGAATGAGCCTGAAGAAAAGCGCACGCCAAAGACCGAAACGAAGGAATTCGAGGACGTTCAGCTCAACCGTGTGCCGCTGCTGCTGACGATCACCGATTCGCCGCTCAAGGATGGTTTTGTCAACCAGGCATATGAGCAGCAGGTCATACCGACTGGCTTTGAGGACCACCCACACGAGTTGAAGGTGAAGGATGGATCCCTCAACGTAACTGACTTGCCTGAGGGACTTACGTTCGAGGACGGCAAGATCACCGGCACTCCGACTGTTCTAGTCGATGCCGATGAAGACAATCCAAATGTCACTGTGACCTACGTCCTGGTGGATCGCGACGGCAAAGAGTATGAAGTCACTGACCGTGTTCCGCTTTCTGTAGCCTCTCAGGCTGACGCGATCGAGCCGAAGTACGAGGACAAATTGGTCGTTCCTGGGAAGGAGACGAAGTCTGCTCCCACGTTCACTGATAGTGAGGGGGAGCCGACTGAGGCACCCGAGGACGCGAAGTTCTCGATTCCGGAGGACTTTAAGGCGCCTGAGGGCTACACGGTCGATATCGATAAGGACGGTGTGATCACTGTCACCGCTCCGAAGAAGCTGGACGCTAAGACTGTCGAGGAGTTCGAGGTTCCGGTTGAGGTGACCTACCCGGATGGTTCTGAGGACAAGACCTCCGCGAAGTTCGAGCTGGATACCGATGGTGACGGCACCCCTGACTCCAAGGACGATGACGACGACGGTGACGGCATCTCTGATAAGGAAGAGGAGGAGAAGGGCTCGAACCCGAAGGATAAGGGTTCTATCCCTGCAACCCCGCTTGAGCCGGGTATCACCAACCCGTCTGTGATCACGGACAAGGTCACGGTTATCGAGGACCAGGAGACTGATCCGTTCGACACCGCAAAGGATGTTCCGGAAGGTGGCAAGGTTCAGGTCGACAACCTGCCTGGCGGCCTTAAGGTCGACCCGGAGACCGGTAAGGTCACCGGTACCCCGGAGAACCTCGATGATTGGGATAAGGATGAGGAAGAGCGTGACGTTACTGTCACGGTTACCATCACCGACAAGAACGACAAGGAAGTTGCCAAAAAAGATAAGGTAATCACGGTTCAGCGTGATACTGACGGTGATGGTAAACCGGATGTCACCGATGAGGATGACGACAACGACGGCATCTCGGACGAAGATGAGAAGAACGCGGGGACGGATCCAAAGGATCCGAACTCTGCGCCCTCGACCATCAAGGAAATCGGAGATAAGTCGGGCACTGTTGGCAAGCCGATCGATCCGTTCACGATCGAGGTTGACAAGGTTCCTGCAGGCGGTTCTGTGAAGGTAGAAGGCCTGCCGGATGGGGTTACCTACGATCCTGAGACTGGTGAAGTTTCCGGCACTCCGGAGACGGCTGGCACCTCTGAGGTGACGGTGACCGTCCTGGACAAGGACGGCAAGCCGGTTACCGGGGCTGACGGTCAGCCTGTAACGGAGACCTTCGAGTTCAACGTCACCGACAAGCAGGTACCGCCGACGCCGGATACAAAGGACAACGAGAAGTTCGAGCCGGAGTACGAGGATGGCACTGGTAAGCCGGGCGAGGACGTCACGGTTGACAAGCCTGTCTTCAAGGATGGCGATGACAACGAGGTCGATGTCCCTGAGGGCACCACGTTCACTCCTGGTGAGGACGCGCCTGAGGGCGTGACCGTCAACGAGGACGGCTCGATTACCGTTGAGATTCCGGAGGAAGCGACCCCGGGTGACAAGATCACTGTCCCGGTTGAGGTGACCTACCCGGATAAATCCAAGGACACCACTGAGGTGACGGTGACCGTCGACAAGCCGGATGCTCCGGCACCGGAGGTCACTCCTGGCGACACCACTGTTCCTGCAGATGACAAGGACCACACCGTTGGCAAGGTAGAAAACCCGAAGGGTGATGAGACCGGCGAGCTTGTCGATACCGACGGCAATGAGATTCCGGGCTCGAAGGTTGAGACCGATGACGACGGCAACATCAAGGTCACGGTGCCGAAGGGAACCGACCCGCAGGTTGCCAAGGTCATCGTCTCTGATGGCAATGGCGAGCCGATCGGTGAGATCGACGTCAACATTGTTGACCCGAACTCTGACGCAGCGAAGTTCGTTCCGGAATACGATCTGACCAACGTTGAAGCTGGCAAGACCGAGAAGGCCGATCCGTTCGAGGGCAAGTCTGATGTTCCGGTGAAGGAAGCCAAGGGCACCCCGTCTGCTGGTTCCGAGGACTGGAAGTTCAAGACGGACGAGACCTCTGGTGTTGTTGAGGCGACGGCTCCGACTTATGACAAGGTTGGGGAGAGGATCGCTGAGAAGCTGCCGGAGATCCAGTCCCATGAAGCTGGCAAGCGTTGGGATGAGTTCGTGAAGGAATTCACCCCGTTTGCGAAGCCGAGCGTGGATGTAGACTTCGTCTACAACGATGGTTCCAAGAACGACGGTGTGGCTGGTTTCGATCTGGTTGGTAAGGACGGTAAGTCCTTGCTGACGCCGGATGGTGACTTTGATGGTGACGGTATTTCCAACCGTGATGAGATCGAGAAGGGTTCCAACCCTTCCAATGGTGACGACACCCCGGACACGACTGCACCGACGATCGATCCGGTTGCGCCTGGTGATCGTGAGATTACGGGTAAGGATGATCGTCCGAACACCTCGATTTCTGTGACGATTCCGGGTGTGGATACACCGATTGAGACCACGACGGATGAGAACGGCAACTGGAAGGTTGATGTTCCGGCTGATGTGGAGCTCAAGCCTGGTGACAAGATCACGGTGACGGATGAGGCTGGTAACTCGGCTGAGAAGACGGTTAAGGACACGAAGAAGCCGTCGATTAACGAGATCAAGCCTGGTGACAAGACTGTTTCCGGTAAGGGTGATCGTCCGGGTGAGGAGATCACGGTAACCTTCCCGGGTGGCAAGACTGTCACGACCTCCACGGATGCGAACGGTAACTGGAAGGTCAACGTTCCGTCTGGTGTGGAGCTCAAGCCGGGTGATACGGTCACTGCGACCGATGGCGCTGGCAATAAGGCCGACGCGACCGTTGGCATTGACGCTGGCAAGTGTGCCGCTACTGCGGTCGGCTTCGGTCTCCCGCTGCTGGCACTGATCCCGATCGGTCTGGCAACCCAGATGCAGATTCCGGGTCTGTCTGACTTCGTCGCTCAGGCAAACGCCCAGATCCAGGCTGCGAACACGCAGATTCAGCAGCAGGCTGGCCTGTTTAACCCGCAGCTGGCTGCACAGGTTGATGCGGTCAACCAGCAGCTGGGCAAGTTCGGCGCTGACCTGGCCACGGTCGCTGGCGGGCTCGCGCTGATCGCTGCAGGCATCCTGGCTGGCACGTTGATCTACGACAACTGCTCCCCGAACGGTGGTGGCAGCTCTGTCAAGGATCTGGAGCTGAAGGGTTCTTCTGGCAAGACCTACGCTGGTTCCTCCAAGGAGGACAACAAGCCGGCGAAGCAGGAGGGTTCTTCTGAAAAGAAGTAGCCGTCAGGCTGAGGCCTAGACTGTAGGCCTTGTGTTGGGTGTTGCCTCGTGTCCCCGGTTGGGGGTGCGGGGCAACACCCTTTTGCGTGGCGTCGAAAAGCGCCGATGAGCGTGCCTGCGATGGGATTGCACTGGGCTCAAGAGCCCCGATAATTCGATCCCCAAAATATTTTGCGATCAGGTGTTGGAAGCCTTAGGGTTAACTGCATGTACCCAGGTACCTGATCGATCGATGGCGGGAGCCTGGGTGGCGCTTTGGTGTCTCATGGTGGGGCACTGTGTCCCGAAGGAATCTGTATGAAGAAGCACCCCGTCCTTCGCCGCCGTGGTACCTCAGTGGCCGCTGCCGCGTTATCTTTTGCACTTATCGCGCCGTTTGCGCAGCCGATTGCCGCTCCGCACTGTGCTGCCACCGCTTTCGCAGGCACCCCGGAGCAAACCGGCCAGCCAAACGACGCTGGTAATGGGGTCGAGTACCCGGGCGGAAACGCGGATGGCGTCTATCAATCTGCTGTGGACGAGGAACGCTACACGTTCACGGACCAGCCCGTCAGGGTCAAAGGAGCGATAGAGTCCGACGCACCGCAGGGCACGAACCAGTCTATTGAGGGCTACGTTATCCACCAGCGAAACGGCGACCTCTCGGTGTATCCGGGTTCGCGCGACCCCTGGAGGCCGATCCCGATGGAGGGCGTGCGCGTGTACGCGCAGTGGACTGAGAAGGGCGGTGTCACTTCGCCGGTCTATACGGCGACCACGCGTGAGGATGGCCGCTACACCATTCATATGCAGCCGTTCACCAACGCCAAGGGTGAGGTTGTGAAGTTCGACGCGGACCCAAATGGCCCGCAGTACGAGAAGATCCGTGTGTGGGTGGAAAACCCGGACCCGGAGAACTTCACCCAACTCTATGGGTACAAGTTCGGTTCCCTCGGTCCCGATGCGGCATCGTACGACGTCCTTGGCGGCATGAGCTGGCTCATCGGGTCGGACCGCGTGACCAACGCGCGCTTTACGTTTGGCGAGAAGATACGTAATGACATCATGCATCGCGATGATGCCACCGAGAACGCTCTGGTAGGTGGGGGAAACGCGTCACCTGGTCAGATCAAGGGCGACCTGTTTTGGAGCATCTGGACCTCCCAGGGCGCGTTCACGCCGAACCTGCTGAACAAGTACGACGGTCCGGACGTCCCTGCAACAGGGATGAAGGTCTACGCCTCGTACTTGTCTGACTACGCAGTTCGTCAGATTGAGGAGGGGTATACCAAGGAACATGGCCTCAAAGAGGTGCGCGGTTGGGGATGGACCAACCGCGATGAGGCTGCGCTGCAGAACTGGATCAAACGCAAGATGGCCGAGGAGGGCAAGGAGAAGTGGATTGCTGAGACCGCTGTCGCCACCGTCGGTAGCGATGCCGTCTACCAGCTGCAGTTCAAGGGCACGTTCGGTTTCGCGTGGAATGATCGCAGCCGGTTCACTGATCTGAACCGCAACGACGGCACCGAGGTGACGTTGTCGGATGGGAAAACGTACAAGGCGTACGACCTGTTTGGGCAAGTCGCCCCGAGTGCTGAGGATGGCACCTGGTATAAGCTCGCCACCGGCCGTGGGGCGAAGAACTTGCCGAAGCACGTGAACTGGGATTGGTTGTTCTTCTCCACAGAAGAGCTAGAAGGGCTGGGGCAGTTCACGCCGTTCTACAACAACGCCTTCCTGCCACGTCGGCAGTACGTGTTCAACGGTCCAGGGAACTGGGGCGGCGGATTCGTCTATACCGACCGTGAGCCCTTCCTGCTTGAAAACCGTATCGTTCTTTATTCGGATTACACCGTCTTTGACGTGCTCGACTACGACACAGGGGACAACCCGGCGAAGCCGGGTGACGTAGTGACCACCGAGACTGGCGGACTGCCGAAGCGCTTCGTCGACGGCATGAAGTACGAGATCGAGTGGATCGACACGGATGCTGGCAAGGTCGTGAAGGTCTGCGATGCTGTGCACGCCACGAATGGAACCATTCCCGGGTGCTCGCTGGACACCGGTGACAAGGCACTCTTCCCGGATGGCATGACGTCCACGACAACGTTTGCGGCATATCTGTACCCGATCAACGCGGAGACGAACAGGCGCGGCCGGCCGATTGCAGTCGACGCGTTCACAGTGCGGGTCGGCTGGCAGCCACAGTATGAGTCGACCGCTGCTCAGCCTGGTGAGTCGGCGACGTCGAAGCCACCGACCTTCGACAGCACCAAGACCGAAAACGTGCGGGAGGAGCTCACCGCCGAGGAACTCGCTGCAGAGGATGCGAACCAGGAGCCGACGAAGTTTGAGCTGGCGGAAGGCTTTAGCGTTCCGCGCGATTACGAGATTTTCGTTGATCCGGCTACGGGTGAGGTCTCGGTGACGTTCCCGCAGCACGCGTCGGCAAATGCCGACATCGATGTGCCGGTGAAGGTCACCTACAAAGATGGAATGTCTGCAACTGGTACCGCGCACTTCGTCCTTGAAGTAACCGACCGCACTGCTGGCCAGGTGCAGCCAGAGTACGCCGTAGGCGAGGCGAAGCCGGGCGAGGTCGTGACGTCGACACCGACTTTTAAGGAAGAAGACGAGCACGGCGATCCCACCGATACGACGGTGGCTATGCCCGAGGACACAACGTTCGCGTTGGACACAGACCCGGAGAAGACTCCGCGGTACACCGACCGCGAAGGCAGGGAGAAGCCGCTGCCACTGGGTGAAGTGCCGGTGGATCCACGCACCGGTGCTGTGACTATCACAATCCCGAGGGACGCACAGCCGGGGTCAGAAGTCACCGTGCCCGTTGAGGTCACGTATCCGGATGGTTCTGGGGACCGCGCTGACGCCATGATCACCGTTGGCATCCCAGATAGCGAGAGCTTCGAGCCGGAGTACGGCAACGTGCTCGTCGTGCCTGGCAAGCCGGCGACGTCCGAGCCTACCTTGAAGAGCAGCCACGGCAGGGTAGTCGATGTGCCTAATGGGTCGGAGTTTGTGCTTGCTGAAGAGTTTGAGGCGCCGGAAGGTTACACCGTGGTCAGCGTCGACAAGGCGACCGGTGCAATCACCGTGACTGTCGACGCCTCCGCATTGCACAAGGACACCGTCGAAGCGTTTGCAGCTCCGGTCACGGTGACGTACCCGGACGGTTCGGCTGACCATGTGACCGCCACATTCCACCTCGACACCGATGGTGATGGGACCCCGGATGTCGTCGATTCGGATGATGACGGAGATGGCGTCCCGGACTCGGTAGAGAAGGAGAAGGGGTCGAACCCGAAGAACAAGGGCTCGATTCCCGCGACCCCAATTGAGCCGGGGAGACTCAATCCGCTGGTCATCACTGACACGGTCACCGTTGTTGAGGGACGGGAGTCTGCGCCGTTTGAGACGGCGAAGCACGTGCCAAAAGGCGGGAGGGTCTCCATCGAGGGACTACCTGGCGTACTGACGGTTGAGGTGGAGACCGGTAAGGCAACCGCGAACCCGGAAAAGTTCTACGACTGGGACGCAGACGAGGAAACGCGCGACGTACCCGTCACGGTGACCATTGCCGATAGAGACGGAACGACCGTCGCTGAAGGCACAAAGGTGCTTACCGCCCAGCGCGATACCGACGGTGATGGGGTACCGGACGTTAAAGATGCGGATGACGACGGGGACGGAGTCCCGGATGTAGAGGAGAAGCAGGCGGGCACAGATCCGAAGGATCCGAACTCCGTGCCAGCGGTGATCAGGGAAATCGGTGAAAAGTCGGGCACCGTTGGCATACCGATTGCTCCGTTTACGCTCGAGGTCGACAACGCTCCGACGACGGGCACCATCAGGTTTGATGGTCTGCCGGATGGGGTCGCGTTTGATCCGGAGACCGGCGAGGTTTCGGGCACCCCGGAAGTGGCTGGCACCTTCGAGGTGACGGTGACTGTGGTGGGTACGCACCGCAGGCCGGTCACCGGGGCCGATGGCCAGCCAGTGGTGCGGACGTTTGCGTTCAACGTCGCGGAGAGCCAGGAACCGACAGATAGCGAGCGCTTTGCGCCGGAGTATCGCGAGGTCAGCGGCAATCCTGGTGAAGACGCCAGTGTGCGCACGCCGGTGTTCAAGGACAACGACGGCAACATCGTCAAGCCTCCCGCGGGCACAACATTTAGCGCTGGCGAGGGTACGCCGGAGGGCGCGACGGTGAATGAGGACGGCTCATTTACTGTGCCAGTGCCCGCGAACGCGCAGCCGGGTGAGAAGCTTCAGATCCCGGTTCTCGTGACGTACCCGGACGGTTCCACTGACGTAGTCGAGGCCGCTGTGCGTGTGGTGAAGCCGGATCCGACGGTGCAGCCTGCTGATACCCCCATCGTTCCTGCAGATGGAGGGGAGCACGCGGTTGGCGTAGTCGAGCACCCGAACGGTGATGAGTCAGGCAGGCTTATCGACGAGGGCGGCGACGTGATCCCGGGCTCCAAGGTGATGATCGCCGAGGACGGCACCGTCAAAGTCACGGTGCCGGAAGGCACTGGCCCGCAGGCAGCCAAGGTCGTGATCACTGGCAGTGGAGAAATTATTGGCGAGATCGGCATCACTATCGTTGACCCGAACTCCGACGCAGCGAGGTTTGTACCGAACTACGGACTGACTCGCGTTGAAGCTGGCGCAACCGAGAACGCGAACCCGTTTACAGGAAAGGCTGATGTGCCGCTGAAGCGTGCGGTCGGCACACCGTCGGCGGGTGCTGAAGGCTGGGCGTTCGAGATAGCGTCGACAAGCGGCGAAATCGCGGCGACCGCGCCGAGCGCTGCGCAGGTCGGCGAGCGGGTCGCCGAGGAACTGCCGGGGATCAGGCACCAGGTGGCGTCTCAGCGGTGGGACGAGTTTGTGAAGGCCTTTACCGCGCTTGCGAGGCCGAGCGTGGAGGTGCAGTTCACCTACCAGGACGGGTCGACAAACCAGGCGAGTGCCGTATTCGAGCTCAACGCCTTGCTGGATCCGGACGGCGACTTTGACGGTGACGGCATTACCAATAGGGACGAGGTGACCGCCGGGACCAACCCTGCAGATAGTGACACCACGCCGCCGGTGATCAATGAGGTCAGGCCGGGGAATCGGGCGATCTCCGGGAAGGGCGATCGTCCTGGAGAGACCATCACGGTGACCTTCCTGGGCGGACACACGGTCCTGGCCACGACAGGGAAGGACGGCACCTGGACCGCCAAGTTGCCGTCGGGTGTGGTGCTGCGCCCGGGCGACAAGATCACCGCGACTGATGGTGCGGGCAATACGTCGGCCACGAACGTTGGCATCGATATTGCGAAGTGCGCGGCGACCGCCATTGGTTTCAGCCTGCCGCTGGTGGCGCTGATCCCGATTGGTCTGGCCTCCGAGCTGCAGATTCCGGGTCTGTCCGGCGTTGCGGCGCAGCTCGACGCGCAGATTCAGGCCGCGAACACGCAGCTGCAGCAGCAGGCTGGCCTGTTTAACCCGCAGCTTGCCGCGCAGGTTGAAGCGATAAACCAGCAGCTGGCCAAGGTCGGCGCGGATCTGGTCAGTGTTGCTAGCGGGCTCGCCCTGGTTGCGGTTGGCATCCTTGGCGGGACGTTGATTTATGATAACTGCTCGCCAAGCGGTGGGAGCTCCGTGCAGGATCTTCAGCTGCAGGGGTCTTCGGGCAAGACCTACACGGGGTCTTCTGATACGAAGTAGTGCTGTGCCGAAATCCCCGCGACACGCAGGCTAAAGGTGCTGCGTGTTACGCTTGCTGGCCATGGAGCTCAACATTGGAAGAGTCGTGAAATCGCACGGCATTAAAGGCGAAGTCGCAGTTGACATCACTACCGACGACCCGGACGTTCACTTCGCCGTCGGGGAAACGCTCACCGGCAAGCAGGCTGGCAAAGAGGTTGAGCTCACCGTCAAAACCATGCGTCCGCACCAGAAGCGCCTGCTCGTCAGCTTCGAGGAGATCCCGGACCGCACCGCCGCTGACAGCCTGCGCGGCATGAAGTTCTTCGCGGAGCCCTTGGAGCACGACGCCGAGGAGGACGGCTATTACGACCACGAGCTCACGGGGCTTGAGGTGCGTATGGATGGTACGCGCATCGGCGAGGTGACAGGCGTGATGGATACCCCGAACCGCAAGATCCTCGAGGTGGACTACCAGGGCAGGGAAGTGCTCATCCCCTTTGTCGCAGACATCGTCCCCGAGGTCGACTTGGACAACGGCTACCTCACCATCACCCCGCCGGAGGGCCTGCTCGATGTCTAGCACCCCGCAGCTGCGTCTCGACGTAGTCACCATTTTCCCCGAGTACCTCGAGCCGCTGCGCCACGCGCTCTTAGGCAAGGCGATTGAGCAGGGGATCCTCGAGGTCGGCGTGCACGACCTGCGGCAGTGGGGCGAGGGCAACCACAAGTCTGTCGACGCCCCGCCCCTCGGTGGAGGCCCCGGCATGGTGATGAAGCCGGAGGTGTGGGGCCCAGCGCTCGACGCCGTCACGCACCGCGACGCTCACGTCGAGACGCTCACCTCCGCTGCCACGCATCGCAACGACAAGGTCCGGCACGACGAACGCCGCGGCGTCGAACCCCGCCCCTACGAAGCCCGCGATGTGCGCGAGGGTGAAGACCCTGCAGCGCCCTTGCTGCTCGTGCCCACCCCGGCGGGCGCGCCCTTTACACAAGCGGACGCGCAGGCTTGGTCGCGCGAGCGGCACATCGTGGTGGCCTGCGGTCGCTACGAGGGGATTGACCAGCGTGTCTTCGAAGAGGCCACGGCGCGCTACCGCGTGCGTGAGGTCTCCATCGGGGATTACGTGCTCATCGGTGGGGAAGTCGCCACACTTGTGATTGCTGAGGCCGTCACAAGGCTCATCCCGGGTGTTTTGGGCAATACGCAAAGCCACGAGGACGACAGTTTCTCCGATGGGCTGCTCGAGGCACCCAGCTACACCACGCCGCGCACCTGGCGAGGCATCGCAGCACCCGAGGTGCTGACCTCCGGCGACCACGGCAAGGTGGAACAGTGGCGCAGGCAGGCCTCGCTTTCTCGCACCCAAGCCACGCGTCCGGATCTCATCGCGCAGGCGCGCCAATCTGGCCGCCTCGACGCAGACGACGTGTTCTTCCTCGATTCCCACCCAGTCATTACTGGGTTAGACGTGCTCATTGATCCGCAGGCGTGGCCCAAGGTGCGCAAACGCATGCGCCGCTCGCTGGCCCAGGCGGGCTATCGCATCGACAACGCGACCCTCACCCCACGCGAGGGCACAGCCTGCTTCGAGCCTTCCATGTTGGAGCAGGCCTACGAGCGCGAGCACGGCCGCCCGCCGCACGTCCCGTTGTGCGAGCTTGAAATCACGGGCCGCACCACGCTGAGTAACGCGGAAGCTACCGAGGCCGTGGTCGCAGCCCTGCCGCGGGGTACCCAGTGGGTGGGCGCGACCCGGGCAGTAGAATCGCAACAATGACATCTCTCGCAGCGACAATCGCGACAGAACTCAACGTACAACCACACCAGGTCGAGGCAGCACTGAAGCTGCTGGCCGAGGGCAACACCGTCCCGTTCATCTCCCGCTACCGCAAGGAAGCTACCGGCGGGCTCGATGACGCGCAGCTGCGCCACATCGAGGAGCGCCACACCTACCTCGTGGAGCTAGAAGAGCGGAAGCAGACCGTCATCGAGGCGATCGAGGAGCAGGGCAAGCTCACCGACGAGCTCAAGCGCCAGATCCTCGACGCCGACACCAAGGCCCGTGTGGAGGACCTCTACCTGCCGTACAAGAAGCGCCGCAAGACCAAGGCAGATATCGCGCGCGAGGCCGGCCTCGAGCCGCTGTTGGACAAGCTTATCGACGCCCCCGGCACCGACCCCGAGGCGCTTGCGCAGGACTTCCTCTGCGAGGGCTTCGCGGAGACGAAGGCAGCCCTCGACGGAGCGCGCGCTATCCTGGTCGACCGCTTCGCCACCGACGCCGACCTGGTCGGCGAAGTCCGCGAAAGGCTCTACGCCACCGGCACGATGCGCTCGTCGGTCGTTGAAGGCAAGGAAGCGGAGGGCGCGAAGTTTAAGGACTACTTCGAGTTCAACGAGCCCTTCGAGTCCCTGCCCTCGCACCGCATCCTCGCACTGTTGCGCGGGGAGAACGAGGGCGTGCTCACGCTCGACCTGGACGCGGGCGATGAGTCGGTCTACCAGGGCATGATTGCCGAGCGCTTCGAGCTGCCGGTAGACGACAGCGAGTGGCTGGCCAAGGCGGTCAAGTGGGGGTGGCGGACCAAGCTGCAGGTCTCTGCCAACCTGGATACGCGCGTCCGGCTCAAAGAGAAGGCCGAAGAAGGCGCGCTCGAGGTGTTCAAGACGAACCTGCGCGACGTGCTGCTTGCCGCACCCGCGGGGCAGCGCGCAACCCTCGCTTTGGATCCGGGCTACCGCAACGGTGTCAAATGTGCGGTCATCGACGGCACGGGCAAGGTGCTCGACACCACGATCGTCTACCCGCACCAGCCGCAGAACCAGTGGCAGCAGGCGGTGCAGACGCTGTCCTCGCTGTGCGCGCAGAACGCGGTAGAGCTGATCGCGGTGGGCAACGGTACCGCCAGCCGCGAATCGGAAAAGCTCGCCGGTGAAGTCGCGGACCTGATCGCCCAGGCCGGCGGCGCACGGCCGACACCGGTCGTGGTCTCGGAGTCGGGTGCTTCGGTGTACTCGGCAAGCGAGATCGCCGCCGAGGAGTTCCCGGATATGGACGTCTCTCTGCGTTCCGCTGTCTCCATCGCCCGCCGCCTGCAGGACCCGCTCGCGGAGTTGGTGAAGGTGGACCCGAAGTCCATCGGCGTGGGCCAGTACCAGCACGACGTGAACCAGGCCGCGCTCGCGCGCACGCTCGATGCCGTGGTGGAAGACGCCGTGAACTCGGTGGGCGTAGATGTGAACACGGCATCGGCGCCGCTGCTGGAGCGGGTTGCCGGGGTGAGCGCGACGATCGCGAAAAACATCGTCGCCTACCGCGACGAGCACGGCTCCTTTGCCTCGCGCAAGGAGCTGGGCAAGGTGCCGCGCCTTGGACCGAAGGCCTTTGAGCAGTCCGCGGGCTTTTTGCGTATCCAGGGCGCGGCCGATCCGCTCGACGCCTCCGCCGTCCACCCCGAGGCCTACCCGGTGGTCAACCGCATCGCCGCGTCCACCGGGCTGGATACCAAGGGACTCATTGGCAACAGTGCGGTGCTGACGAAGCTGCGCCCGGCCGATTTCGCCGACGAGACCTTCGGCGTGCCCACTGTCACCGACATCATCGCCGAGCTGGACAAGCCGGGCCGCGACCCGCGCCCCGAGTTCAAGACCGCCACCTTCAAAGAGGGCGTAAACAAGGTTTCCGACTTGACCCCGGGCATGATCCTCGAGGGTACGGTCACCAACGTCGCCGCCTTCGGCGCGTTCGTGGACGTGGGCGTACACCAGGACGGCCTGGTCCACGTCTCCGCGATGAGCCACAAGTTCGTCAACGACCCGCACGACGTGGTGCGCTCCGGCGAGGTGGTCAAGGTCAAGGTGATGGACGTTGACGTGGAGCGCCAGCGTATCGGGCTGAGCCTGCGGCTTGACGACGAGCCGGGGCAGGAACCCAAGCGCGGCGGCGGCAAGCCCGCGCAGTCGCGTGGTGGGAAGCGCCGGGGTGGGGGACGACGTGGCGTCGACAAGCAAAAGGCCCCTGGCGGTTCGATGGCCGATGCGCTCAAGCGTGCCGGATTTGGGAAATAGGGTCTCGCCTGTGTAGACTTGCGCAGGTTGTTGTAGGCGACATGAACCAGCCGAGCGCCCTTGAATGGGAAAAGCCGCTAGGGTCCTCTGTCCTTAAACGTAAAGGATTGCTTGACATGAGCAACGGCATTATTGATCTTGTAGACGCAGGCCAGCTGCGTGACGACATTCCGGACTTCCGCCCGGGCGACACGCTCGACGTGCACGTGAAGGTGATCGAGGGCTCGGTGACCCGTACCCAGGTCTTCACCGGCTTCGTTGTGCGTCGTCAGGGTGGCGGCATCCGCGAGACCTTCACAGTCCGCAAGGTCTCCTTCGGCATCGACGTGGAGCGTACCTTCCCGGTGCACTCCCCGAACATCGAGAAGATCGAGGTTGTCCGCAAGGGTGACGTCCGTCGTGCGAAGCTGTACTACATGCGTGAACTGCGCGGTAAGGCAGCTCGTATTAAGGAGCGTCGCTAAGCTTTTTCAGCTTCGGCACACGCCCCGCACGCCAGGTATTGGTGTGCGGGGCGTTTTGCGTGGGCTGCTAAAGTGTGCGGAGTGACCAACGTGAATGGAAAGCCGAGCGGCTCGACCCCGAAGCCGGAATACCCCCGCGACACCACTGTGCCGGCAGCGCCCGCAGCTGAGCAGGGCGCGCCTGTAGCCCAGGCCGAGGAGCCCAAGGAAGAGGGCAAGAAGGAAATGCCGTGGTACGTGGAAATCCCCATGGTCATCGTGCTTACTCTGGTGTTTATCTTCCTTATTCAGACCTTCATCGGGCGCCTTTACGTCATCCCTTCGGGTTCGATGGAGCCCACCCTGCACGGCGAGGACGGTTCCGGCGACCGCATCTTCGTGGAGAAGATCACCTACGCGTTCAACGACCCGGAGCCGGGAGATGTGATCGTGTTTAAGGGCACCGACTCCTGGAATACCGGCTTTTCCACCAACCGCTCCGACAACACTTTCGTCCGCGGGCTGCAGGAGGCTGGCTCCTGGGTGGGGCTCGTACCGAAGGATGAGAACACGCTGGTCAAACGCATTATCGCCGAGGGCGGCCAGACCGTGTCCTGCCAGGAAGGCGACTCGTCGGTCATGGTGGACGGGGCACCGATCAACCAGGACTACATGATGCAGCCGTCCTACTACCCGGTCGATCCCACCACGGGATCGGATGCGTGCGGCGGGCCCTACTTCGGCCCGGTGGAGGTGCCGGAGGATCACTACTTCATGATGGGTGATAACCGCACTAACTCCGCGGATTCCCGCTACCACCTCGGCGACGGGCTCGAGGGCACGATCCCGCGCGAGAACATCCGCGGCAAGGTGCTCGGCATCGTCTTCCCGCTGAACCGCTTCGGCGGCGTGGAGAGCCCGGACATCCTGCAGTAGCGCATGGGGCGTGTTCGCAGGCTAAAGCAGCTGCGTACCTACGAGGTCGCACTGCATAAGGCGGGCCTGGGGCCTGTCGCGGGCGTCGACGAAGCAGGCCGCGGTGCCTGCTTCGGGCCGATCACGATCGCGGCGTGCGTGCTGCCGCCCGAGCCGCTGCGCGCGCTGGAGGGGCTGACGGATTCGAAGAGGTTGACGGCGCGGCGTCGAGAAGCACTCTTTGCCCCGATCATGGAGCTGAGCCTCGCGCACGCGATCGTGCACATCCCGGCCGGCGAGATCGACCACCGGGGGATCCAAGCCGCGAACCTGGACGGGGCGCGCCGCGCGGTTGCCCAGCTTGGAGTGCAGCCGGGCTATGTGCTTGTCGACGGCTTCCGCATCCCCGGCATGCCCGTAGCGCAACTGCCAGTCATCGGCGGGGACGCCGCGGCGCGCTGCATCGCGGCGGCGAGTGTGCTGGCCAAGGTGAGCCGGGACCGGCTCATCGCGGAGATGGACGAGGCATACCCCGGCTACGGGCTGGCAGGCCACAAGGGCTACGGGACGAAGGTGCACATGGATGCGGTGCGCCGCCACGGCGCGACACCTGAACACCGTTATAGTTATGCCAACGTCAAAGAGGCGCACGAGGTCTACACAAAAGGGGTGCTTTGATGAGCGCTGAGGAACTGGATAACTACGAGGCCGAAGTAGAACTCTCGCTGTACCGCGAGTACCGGGATGTGGCCAGCCAGTTCTCCTACGTCGTTGAGACTGACCGCCGCTTCTACCTGGCAAATGCGGTCGAGCTGATCCCGCACACTGAGGGCAGGGACGTCTACTACGAGGTCCGCATGTCGGACTGCTGGGTGTGGGACATGTACCGCGCTGTGCGCTTTGTCCGCTACGTCCGCGTGATTACGTTCAAGGACGTCAACATTGAGGAGCTGGACAAGCCGGACATCACCTTCCCGGATCCGCGCTAGAGGTTTTTTAGCCCGCGGAGGGAACCGGCGGGCCTGTTTCGGAGTCTAACTAGGTACGGCGTGTGCGAACGCACCGCAAGACAAACACCTAGTGACTTTGGGAGGGGCCATGCACCACACCACTTTTGCCAACCAGTACGAGCTCGGCTACGCCGGCGAAGCCAGCGCGATTTCCTTTTACGAGCAGGCCGGCTACGAGCTGCTCGCGCACCGCGCGCGATGTAGATCCGGCGAGCTCGACCTGATCTTTCTCGCGCCGGACGGCGCAATTGTGTGCGTGGAGGTGAAAACGCGCCGCAGCACCAGCTTCGGGGGCGCGGAGGCCGTGACCTCGAAGAAGCTGGCTACGATGCGCCGCTGTGCAGCCGAGTGGCTCGCGGGTCATGAGCACGACTATCACGAGGGGCGCTTCGACGTCGTCGAGGCGCTTTTCGACGGCACCGAGTTCCACCTCCAGCGCTACCAGGGGGCCGAAGATGGCGCTTGCTAGCACACAAACCGCAACGGTAGAAGCCGTCCACGCCCACCCGGTGACGGTGGAGGCCAACGTCGGCCCGGGCCTGCCCGGGATGCACATGGTGGGGCTGGGTGACGCAGCGGTGAAAGAGTCGCGCGAGCGAATCCGCACCGCGGTGGCCAATGCGGCGCTGCCGTGGCCGCGCACGAAGATCATGGTCTCGCTCTCGCCCGCGCACTTGCCGAAGGCGGGCTCGCATTTCGACCTGCCCGTCGCCGTCGCGGTGCTGGGCAGTCTGGACCCGCGTGCCCAAGTGCGGCTGCGCTCGACGATGCTGCTCGGCGAGCTGGCTCTCGACGCCACGCTACGCCGGGTCGAGGCGATCCTGCCGATGCTGCTTCAGGCGCGCCAGCGTCAAGACATCGAGACCATCATCATCCCGCGCGCGAATCAGCACGAGGCCGCGCTGGTGGGTGATCCCCGTATCCGGCTGGCCGACTCGCTGGGGGAGGTCTTCGCGTTCCTTACCGGCGGGCCGGCGTTGGAGGCAGTTTCCGCGGAGTTCGCTTGCGCGGCGAGCTCGGAAGGCCCGGACTTTCGCGACATTGCGGGACAGGCGCACGAGCGCGCCGCCTTCGAGGTCGCTGCCGCGGGCGGCCACCACGTAATGCTGGTGGGCCCGCCCGGCACCGGCAAGTCCATGCTAGCTGAGCGCCTGCCGTCGATCCTGCCACCTTTGACCCAGCATGAGCGCATCGAGTGCACCTCGCTGCACCAGGCCGCGGGTATCTCGCGCGGCGAGGTGGTGGTCAACCGGCCTTTCATCGCCCCGCACCCCTCGCTGACCAAAACGATGCTGCTTGGCGGGGGTGCGCACAACCCTGCGCTGGGCGCGGTAAGCCAGGCCCACCACGGGGTCCTCTTTCTTGACGAGGCCTCCGAGATCCCCGCCCGCGTCCTCGACGCCCTACGCATCCCACTCGAGCAACAGGAAGTGCGGCTTACCCGTGGCAAGCGCACCGTGATCTTTCCGGCCAGCTTCCAGCTGATCATGGCCGCTAACCCCTGCCCCTGCGGACAGGAGCAGGAAAAGTGCCGCTGCCACCCCAGCGAGCGGGCCCGCCACCTGGCCAACATCTCCGGCCCCCTGCGCGACCGGCTGGACGTGTTCTGCCGCACCACCCAGGCCGCCGCGGTGTTAAGCCCCGAGGGCGCGGAATCCAGCGCGGTCATCGCCGAGCGCGTGGCCTGTGCCCGCGAGCGCGCCGCCGCCAGGTGGGGCGCGCCACTGACTAACGCGCAGGTGGCCTCCACGCTGCTGCGCCGCGAGCACCCAGCCGACGAGGCCGGCATGACCTTCCTCGAACACCGCCTCGGCCACGGCGAGCTCACCCAGCGCGGCGTGGACAAGGTGCTCAAGCTCGCCTGGACGCTCGCGGACCTCGAAGCCGCGGCCGTACCCGACATCGACCACGTCGCCCGCGCCTGCGAACTGCACGCCCCGCGTCTTGAGGAGCGTGCAGCATGAGCGCATTGACGTCTTGGGCGTACCTCTCGCGCGTGATCGAAGGCCCGTCCACCCACCTGCAGGAGCTGCTGCGCGCCGGGCGCGACGCGGACGAGATCGCCCGCGGGATTCGGCACCGCGCATCCTGGCTCGGTCCGCTTTTACGTACCACCGAGCGCCGCTATGACTGGGACCGGCCAGAAGAAGACTTGGAGCAGGCGCACTCGCTTGGCTACGCCCTGCTCACCCCGGAAGCAGCCGGTTGGCCGAGCACACGCATCGAGGAGGCTTTTGTCCGCGGCGCGTTCGCAAGCCGGGAGAATATGGACAACCCCATCGCGGACGCCGCCGCCCCGCACGCGCTTTGGGTGCGCGGCGCGCATGATCTGGCGCAGCTGTGCGAGCAGTCCGTCGCGTTTGTGGGCACCCGTGCCGCCACCGCCTACGGGCACCAGGCCACCCAGGATCTGGTCACCTCGGTAGCCAAGCACCGCTACACAGTGATCTCCGGTGGGGCGCTCGGGATCGACACGGTTGCACACGAGGCGGCGCTCGCCGCGCGCACCCCGACGGTGGTGGTCGCCGCCTGCGGGCCGGGTATCACCTATCCGCGGCGCAACGAGCGCCTCTTTGACCGGATCGTGGCGGCGGGTGGTTCTGTTGTGTCGGAATATCCACCGGGTGTGACCCCGGATCGGCATCGTTTCCTTACCCGGAACCGCTTGGTCGCCGGGCTGAGCCAGGGGAGCGTCGTGGTGGAAGCAGCGTTTCGTTCCGGTGCGCTGAACACCCTGAAGTGGGCCCGCTACTACAACCGGCAGGCGATGGCGGTGCCCGGATCGATCCTGGGTGCAGGCTCCCTGGGCGCGAACCTGGCCATCCGCAACGGGTCAGCCACCATGGTGCTCAACGGCGAGCAGATCCATGCCCAGCTTGGCGAACTTGGTACGAGCGAAGGTGAGGAGCAGCTCGAACTCGAATACGCGGCGAACCCCGTCCAGCAGCTCAGCCACAACGAGCTGCGCATCTACGACGCCACCCCGCCGCACGATACCCAGGCGCGCGAGGCAGAGGAGATCGCCGCGAGCGCCGGAATGAGCACCGGGTTGACCGTCCACCTGCTCATGGAGCTCGAGCGCCGCGGACTCGTCCAGCGAAACCGGCGGGTGTGGTCCCGCACCCAGACGTAACCCGCGGGGGACAAGTACACTCATGTGACATGAGTGATGTTGGCACGCAGTTTCTCGCTGCCGCGGCGGACTACGCAGACTACGCGCGCACGGTGCAGAGCCGCTCGGAAAACACCGTCAAGGCGTACGCGGCGGACCTACGCTCGCTCGGCGGCTACGTGCGCACGCTCGACGAGTTCACCCTGGACACGCTGCGCACCTGGCTTGCCGACGCCGCCCGCGCCGGCAAAGCCCGCACCACCATCGCCCGGCGCACCGCCACCGCGCGAGGGTTTTCCACCTGGGCCTACAAGCAAGGGCTTCTCGACGCCGACGTCGCCGCCCGCCTGGTCACCTCCCAGGTCTCCCGTCCGCTTCCTACCGTGGTCAACCCCGATCGCGCAGGTGCACTCGTCGAGGCCGAAACCGCCGACGACGCTCACCCCGCCGAAGCCTTACGCGACCGCGCAATGCTCGAGCTGCTCTACGCTACCGGCATCCGCGTCGGCGAACTCACCGGCTTAGACGTTGGCGACCTCGACTTCGACCGCCAGGTTGCCCGAGTTACCGGTAAGGGCAACAAGCAGCGCACCGTGCCGTTTGGCACACAGGCGAGCCTGGCCGTGCAGGACTGGCTGGAGCAGGGGCGCGACGAGCTGGCGGGGAAGACCCGTGCCCTGTTCGTGGGCAGCCGCGGTGCGCGCATCGACCAACGGCAGGTGCGCCGTATCGTAGGGCGCGCCGGGCAACGGGCAGGGTTGACTGACATCACGCCGCACACGCTGCGCCACACCGCGGCCACGCACACGCTCGAGGGCGGGGCTGACCTGCGTGTTGTCCAAGAGATGCTCGGGCACTCCAGCCTGCAGACCACGCAGATCTACACGCACGTCTCGGCTCAGCGCCTGCGCCGCGTCTACGAGCAGGCGCACCCACGGGCCTAAGCGTCAAGCGGTTTGAGCCGGATCTGCGGGGGATCCAGGAGCGTGAGCGGGTCGAAGTAGCCGTCCTTCCCGCGCAGTGCACCCCAGTGCAGCCCGAGGTGCGAGTTCGGCGCGTTTGGAGGGGAGTAGGCGAGCGTGCCGATGGCGTCGCCCTCGGCAACCGCATCGCCCTTCTTTAGTGCGGTGCGTACGGGCTGGTAGGTGGTGCGAAAACCCTCAGGGTGGTGGATGGAGAGCACCGGCGTGCCGGCGACGTTACCCGCGAAGTGGACGGTGCCGCCTCCTGCGGCGTAGATCGTGTCACCTGGTTCGGCGGCAAGATCCACCCCGCGGTGACCGGGCTGCCAGTTCTTCAAGGGGATTTCGGCGGGCCGTAACACCTGCGAGGCGTGCGATGCGGTGGTTGTGGGGTCTACCCAGGCAAGTGCCGGGGTAGAAGTGGCAACTAGGAGTAGGAGGGTAAGGAGGATGGCGGTGATGGGGGAGCGGGTGGGCGTCGATAAGCATTGCATGCGTCTATGTAAAGCAGATACTTCGCTTGTGCGGAAGAGTAAGCGAAAAATCTGTGGATAACGCGCGCGAGTTATCCACAATTAGGAGTTGCGGCATGTGGCGCGTATAGTTGTCCCGGCAGTATGCGCGCTTTTGTGCGCAGCTGACTCCGCGCGCCGACACACGCGGGCCGGGCAAAGGTCCCCTCGAGAAGGGGTGCACGGCACGCACGGTGCCAGGGTGTGGGATAAAAACCCGCACATAGACCAGTACATAACCGAACTACTTTCTCCAAAGGAGACATTCCCATGGCAGTTGTAACCATGCGCGAACTCCTCGACGCCGGTGTCCACTTCGGCCACCAGACGCGTCGTTGGAACCCGAAGATGCGTCGCTTCATCTTCACCGACCGCAACGGCATCTACGTCATCGACCTGCAGCAGACCCTGACCTACATCGACGAGGCGTTCGAGTTTGTCAAGGAGACCGTTGCACACGGCGGCACCATCCTGTTCGTCGGCACCAAGAAGCAGGCGCAGGAGTCCATCCAGGAAGAGGCAGAGCGCGTCGGCATGCCGTACGTCACCCACCGTTGGCTCGGTGGCATGCTCACCAACTTCCAGACCGTGTCCAAGCGAATCGCCCGCATGAAGGAACTGCAGGCGATGGACGCAGCCGAGGACGGCTACGCCGGCCGCGGTAAGAAGGAAGTCCTCATGCTCACCCGCGAGCGTGTCAAGCTTGAGCGCGTGCTCGGCGGCATCGCCGACATGACCAAGACCCCGTCCGCACTGTGGATCGTTGACACCAACAAGGAGCACATCGCCGTCAACGAGGCGCAGAAGCTGCGCATCCCCGTTGTTGCAGTGCTGGACACCAACTGCGATCCGGACTTCGTCGACTTCCCGATCCCGGGCAACGACGACGCCATCGGCGCAGTCAAGCTGCTCACCCACGTCGTGGGCGAGGCAGTCATCGCTGGTAAGCAGCAGCGCGAAGAGCGTCAGCTCGCCGCAGCTCGCGACGCCGCAGGCGACAACGACGCCAAGCTGCAAGCAGAGGCCACCGAGGCCGCTGCGCAGGCCGCATCCTCCGACGACGTCTCCGCTGCTGACGCAGCGAAGGCAGCTGCCGCAGCCGAGGCTGCAGCTCCGCAGGAGGTCGCACCGGTCGAGCAGCCGCACGCAGTGCGCGCCGCCGAGCAGGCTAAGCAGGAGGAAGGCTCCGACAAGGAGGCTTAAAACCTCACCCTTCATTCACCCCGCGTCTTCGGTTCACGTCCGCCCCAATAGTTGGGCCGGGACGCGAGCGAAGCGCGGGGTGAACTGCGTGAAGGGGACTGTTAGCCGCGTCTAGCATGCCGATGATGAAGAATTCGGCTACCCTTTACACGATTACTTATCACAGCCAACTTGCGTGGCCGCCTCGCGTAGAAAAGCGTGAGGCGGGGGCGGAAGTTGCACAAACCTTAAACGAGGAGGATCGCCCAACAATGGCGAACTACACCGCAGCAGACGTGAAGAAGCTCCGTGAGATGACCGGCTCCGGCATGATGGACTGCAAGAAGGCGCTCGAGGAGACCGGCGGCGACTTCGAGAAGGCCGTGGAGAACCTGCGCATCAAGGGTGCAAAGGACGTGGGCAAGCGCGCAGAGCGCAACGCCCTCGAGGGCCTGGTTGCTGTCTCCGGCAACACCATCGTCGAGGTCAACGCCGAGACCGACTTCGTGGCTAAGAACCAGGAGTTCAAGGACCTCGCTGCCAAGATCGCTGACGCTGCCGCTGCAGTGAAGGCCAACTCCGCAGAGGAGCTTGCCAACGCTGACGTCGACGGCCAGACCGCACACGAGGCGCTCCAGGTGCTCTCTGCCAAGATCGGCGAGAAGCTCGAGCTGCGTCGCGCCGCTACCGTCGAGGGCACAAACGTTGCCAAGTACTTGCACCAGCGCTCCGCTGACCTGCCGCCGGCCGTCGGCGTGCTCGTTGCCTACACTGGCGACGACGCTGAGGCTGCGCACCAGGTTGCGCTGCAGATCGCTGCGATGAAGGCTCGCTTCCTCAAGCAGGAGGACATCCCGGCCGACGTCGTTGAGAAGGAGCGTGCTGTCCAGGAGGAGATCACCCGCAACGAGGGCAAGCCGGAAGCTGCCATCGCCAAGATCGTCGAGGGCCGCATGGGTGGCTTCTTCAAGGACGTCGTCCTGCTCGACCAGCCGTCCCTGGGTGACTCCAAGAAGACGGTGAAGCAGTTCGCCGACGAGCACAACATCGAGATCACCGACTTCGTCCGCTTCGAGGTTGGCCAGGCATAAGGTTTCACCTGCCTAGGTTGCAAGCGCCCAGCTCCCTTACCAGGGGGTTGGGCGCTCTTTTTGTGCGTTTATCTTCTCGTGCGCTCTCTGGCTAGAATTGTGGGCGATAACTTCCACGCACATCCGGTTTTCGTGAAAAGGAGTGTCACACTGTGACTGATATCGCCCCCGACCGCAACGGCTTCAAACGCGTCATGCTCAAGCTGGGCGGTGAAATGTTTGGCGGCGGCAAGGTTGGCATCGACCCGGACGTGGTGGAAAGCGTGGCGTCGCAAATCGCCGAGGTAGCCAAGTCTGGCACTGAGGTCGCCGTGGTCATCGGCGGCGGCAACTTCTTCCGCGGCGCCGAGCTGCAGAAGCGCGGCCTGGACCGCGCTCGCTCCGACTACATGGGCATGCTCGGCACCGTGATGAACTGCCTGGCCCTGCAGGACTTCCTCCAGCAGAAGGGCGTGGACTGCCGCGTGCAGACCTCCATCAACATGGCGCAGATCGCCGAGCCGTACCTGCCGCTGCGCGCTGCCCGCCACCTGGAGAAGGGCCGCGTGGTCATCTTCGGCGCAGGCATGGGTATGCCGTACTTCTCCACCGACACCACGGCCGCACAGCGCGCGCTGGAGATCGGCTGCGAGGTACTGCTCATGGCCAAGGGTGTGGATGGCGTCTACGACGACGACCCGCGCACCAACCCGGACGCGAAGCTGCTCACCGAGGTCTCGCCGCGCGAGGTGCTTGAGCAGGAGCTGAAGGTGGCGGACGCGACCGCGTTCTCGCTGTGCATGGACAACAACATGCCGATCCTGGTGTTCAACCTGCTCAAGGAAGGCAACATCGCGCGTGCGGTGGCCGGCGAGCAGATCGGGACGCTGGTGGCTTAGAGGGGCTCCCTTGGCGCTTTGAGCCGCTCCTAGGCCCCATAGACGGGCCAATGGCGAAGCCGCCACCCAACACATTATGAGTTGGGTGGCGGCTTCAGTGCTTCTCGTGGTTAGAACGACCCGCCGTTGTTGTACCACCAACCAAACGCGGCGGCGAGCACACCACCGAGCGCCAGCACAATGCCAACGATGAGGCCCGGGGAAGTACTCGAGCCGTTGCTATCCGACGGCGTGGGCACAGGGGTCTGCGTGGCACGCGTTGGGATCGGCTTCGGCGTACTCGGCTTCGGCGTCGGCACGCTTGTTGGTGCCGTGGTGGGCGCTGGGCGCGAAGTCGAAGGAACCGGTGTAGGTGTTGCCCTCACCAGTGGTTCAAGGTTGGCCTTCAGGTCCTCCTTGACCACGTCCGAAGCATGGTTCTGCGAATCAGCCAGCACAGCCTTCGCTTCGTCCTTGGTCACGCGGATCACTGGTATATCAACCGTGAAGTTCTCCTGGATTTCCTTCTTGCTGTTGCGCAGCGTAAAGGTGACCGGCATCGTGTTCTTCTGATAGCCGTCCAGTGTGCCCAGTGCAATATCCACCGGCTGCTTGTACTTCTCATGCAGGATGCCCTCGGTCGCAACGCGCTTGGTTACGGAGCCCTTCGGCCATGCAACCTCAAGCGAAAACACCTCGGGGTCCAGCCCCTTGTTGTCGACAACCATGCGGATGGAGTTCCCCGGGTTGCCAACGGCGACCGTGTTGCTCGCATTGTCAGTGTCGTTGCTTAACCCGCCCTTGCCGTTGTTGGACTCGGCCGCGATGATCTCCAAGTCGCGCACCGAGCGATCCTCTTCAACCTCTTCAGCGTGATCCTCCGGCAAACCGATCACACCAGCGCTCTTGCCCAAGACCGGGTTACGCAACGCCAGATTGGGCCAGTCCGCTGGAATATTGAACGCCCCGGTAAAGCATTGCTGATTCTTGCAGTGGGGGACAGCATTCTTGACTTCGGCTTCGGACCGCGGGCCATGTTGCGCACCCTCAGTGGAATACACAAACCCGTAATCCCTATCAAACTGGTACAGGTAGTTCATCGTGGACCGGTACTCAGGGATGTAGTTGCGGCCCCTGTGCGCACGGCTCTCCGCAGTCTCTGCACCATCGTGGTTAAGGCCCAGCGTGTGGCCGAACTCGTGCAGGATGGTATTGCGCACGTCGTTCTCAGTCATTTGCGGCAACTTGGCTACGTAGAATGTTGACCCGCCTAACGTGCCGCGGCCACTGCTTGCCTTCTGGACATCGCCATCTTCCATCTGACCGCCAATGACACCGCGGCGGAAAATGTTCTCGCGGCTACCCAGCTCCGCCTGGTACTCCCGGAGGGGGTCGCCCGAATCAAAGGGGAACTGCTTGTAATCGAGCGTCTTGCCGCCCTCCGTCTCATCCAGCCTAAAGTCAGGGCTGTAGAGCGGTCCTGCATCGATGTGGAGCTTGATCCCGTGCTCGTCAAAAAGCTGCTCAAGCTGCATCAGCGTCGAGCGCTGAGGACGGAACGACGTGGTATCCATGCGGCCACATTCGGCAAGTTGTACCGGTGTCACGGCATCAATGCAGTTGTTGGTCTCCCACTCGGATTTCATCCAGTTGAGTTGCAGGAACAGATCCTTCTGGTCAGGCCGTGCGCCCCATCGCGGCAAGTCATAAACCGTACCGTCAATGGTGACGCCCTCTTCCTCCCACTGGTCTGGAAGCCCATCGCCATCTAAATCAGCAGCGCCTTGTTGGGTTGCAACCTCAATTACCGCCTTCGCGGTGACGGCTCCCTTGCCCTGCCAGCGTGCCGTCTGGTAGCGGAACTGGCCAGGGTGGTCTTCGGACGCCTCGGAGAACTCATCGGCGTAGCCGTGTTGATCAGCCCCTTCGAAGGCCAAATCCAATTCGTAACCGGCGCTTTCTGGCACGATGTGGTACTTCGACCTATCCTTGTTCACGGTGTAGTTCGGAGCTGTGTCTTTAAACCAATTCGTAAGGTCTACCAGCACAATCCCGCCGTCTGCGCGGGAGGCCTCAACCGTTACCGTAGCTTTGGAGCCATTGAACTCGTACGTACGCACGATGCGGCGGCCATCTCCGTGATCCGTAGTCATGACAACCGTGTTGGCGTCTTTACGTGTCACCGTGGTGTTTGTGGAAAACGATTCCCACGAATCAAGCTCGTAGAACAGCACGCTGGCCTGGAAGTTAAGTTCCAGCAGACCCGGAGCAGACAGGGGATTGGAGTAGCGGAAGGTGCTCATCTTTGACGCGGATAAATCAAATCCCGTGAATGCACCACCGTTTGTATCTCCTTGTTCGACAGTCGCCTTGTTCTCATTGATGCGAACAGCCGCTTGTGCCACTGGAGTCTCCGGCACCACCATCGTTGCAGTGAGCAGTGCCGCAGTTGCAGCAAGTGCAGTGAATGGTTGGAAAAATCGCATTGCTGGTCCTTAGATGTTGATGCCGTTCTGGCGGAGGATGTCACGAACAGTGTCTTGATTCAGGAAAAGCGCGGCTCCGGCACCACCGATCAGGGTGAGCACGCCAATGATGATGCCGATAATGCCAAAGCGGGACTCCGAAGAGCCGGCCACACACTCGTCTGAGCTGCCTTGCGAGGACGACCCGAAAGCGGAGGACCCCGCAGTGTTACACGTCGGGGTTTCCGCCGCAGCGACTGCCTTGACCATGACTACACGCTGCGAGGAGTCCGGCAGCGTCAGGACAACGGGGATCTCTGCAGCCTCACCAACGCGCACCGTCTTGTCCGCCGCCACAGTCAGCTTGCCCGTGGTGGGGTCGACCTCGACGGCCCAGCCAGGCTTAGCAAAATCTTCAGCGATGGCGAAGTGGGTGTGCTTCGGCGCGGGGTTCTTCTGCGACTCATCAGCGATACCCTTCACCGGCACTTCCATGGTTTTCCAGGTGGTGGTGTTGGTGCGTGCAAGCGAGTCGACGGTGAACGTCACGGTGACTAGCTCACTGGTGTTGTCTGGGTACTGCACACGGACGGTGACCTGGTGGGAAGCCGCCGGCATCGAGTCAGGGCGTGCCTGCACCGACAGGTTGCCGGTCCTCTCGTTCACCTGGACGTCCAGGCCGCCGTCGTTAGCAATGCTAAACTTCGTCCCTTGCGGTAGGCCGACCAGCTGAGGGGCCTGGTGTGCAGTCTGTTTGCTTACCAAGGCATTCTCGTACTTCGGCTGGTACTGGGAGGTTGCCGGGTTCGGCTTCTTGCGCACGCCCACTGGGACCTCTTGCTCCGACCCATCCAGGTAGGACACTTTCACGATGACCTTCAGGGAGTCGGCACCACCATTTTCTGGAGCGGTTGCGCTGACAACGCCAGTTTCCGGGTCCACGTGTACAAACCATCCCTGGAAGTCCTGGCTAGGCGCGAGCATAAACTCTGTACCTTCCGGCAGGTCGTTTTCAAGATGATTGACCTGGACCGTCTCGCCAGGTGCTGCCATGACACCCTGGTGGTACTCAATATCGATGGTCTCCGACAGCGGGCGCTGGCGGAACTTGAACTCTGCCGCAGTCGTGTCCGCGGTCCCGTCAGCGTACGTCACTACCACCGGGACCGGAGCCATCTCCGCTTGGCTCGCTGGAAGCTGGACGGTGACGCGACCTTCCGCATCGATCTTTGCACCAGCCGGTGCGCCAGCCCCAAGTGCATATTTCACACCTTGAGGTGCGGGCTGCCTCTTGAAGCTAAACCCGGAAAGGTTGCGGGTAAACACAGGCTTCACGGACGTTACGTTCTGGCCAGCGCGCCCCCAGGTCACGGCGTAGGAGGGGTCGTACTCGTTGTTTTGCTTCTCGGCCACCTCGAGAGACCGCACTGTGGTTTGAGAGGAGTTACCGACCTCATCCGTCACCGTGATCTTGGTACCAGGCTTGAGCTCCACATTGGACGGAACTTCGACCTTCCAGTTACCGTTCTCGTCCGTCGTGGTCGCAATCGGTGTATCGACACCCGGAATGGTCACAGAGATTGAGGTGTTCGGGCGATCATCCTTACCCGTGATCACCCTGTCACCGGGGGCAACCGGATCAATCGTCGGTGCAGTCGTGTCCGGCTGCTCAACCGTGACAGTGGTCTCGACCTCATCTGTCGTCCCATCCGGGTAGGTAACAACAACCGGAACCTCAATCTCGGTACCAGACTTGGCATCCTCAGGAACATCAACGGTAATCGAACCATCCTCGTTTACCGTCACACCCTCAGGAGCACCCTCGCCCTTCTCAAACGTGGTGCCCTCCGGCGGCGTGACCTCATTGCCGTCCTTGTCCTTAAAGACAGGCTTGTCAACCTCTACCTTGTCACCCGGCTTACCAGACTCATCCTTGTACTCAGGATCGAGCTCCTCGGCATTCGTAGGATCCGGATCACCCACCTTGACGGTGGCGTCAACCTTATCCACGGAATCATCCGGGTAAGTCACCACAACCGGAACTGTGATCTCAGTATCCGGGTGCGCATCCGTCGGCACCGTAACAGTGATCTCACCGGTGTTCTCGTCAACCTTTACGTCGTTCTCCGGGAGGTCCTTCTGGTTGCCTTCCTCATCGGTGTACGTCGGAGTCTTGCTGTCATCCTTGGTGAACTTCGTGCCATCCGGCTTGTCACCAGGGTTGCCCGTTGGCTTGCCGTTCTCGTCGGTCTCCTTAAACTTCGGAGCATCAACCGTGGCATCCTCACCCGGCTGCCCGTTACCAGGCTTGTACTCCGGCTCAAGCTTGTCGGAGTGACGCTCGGTCGACTCAACAACAAACGGCGCAATACCCGTCGCAACCGTGCCGTCCTTGTAGGTAACCTGCACCGGTACCTCAAGAGAATCCTTATTCGCAGCATCAGCCGGGAAGGTCACAGAAACCACACCAGTTTCGGGATCAACCTTGATGTCATCCTCGGTGAAGCCCTCCGGATACTCAAAGGTATCCGGCAGCGCGAACTTCGTCGGCTCCTTATTTTCGTCTTCCGCCTTCAGCTCCTCAGCGCTGAGAGTCTCGACAGCATCCGTTTCCGTGTTGTCAAAGGCCGGAGCGTTGGATCTCGCCACTTCGCGAGGTCTAGCCTGAGTCGCTCCATACAGTGGCTGCCAACCAACAAGCACAGTGAAAGCATCAGCCGCGACTGCCTGACCGCGTTCAGCTTTATCCTTACTTACGGCGTAAAGATATGCCGTGAACGTCGTCGTCGACTCAACACCAGTGGTATCGAGCTGGCACGAAGGAATGGTGCCGTTTGGCTCCGGGGCAACAGGGTCACATGTGTGGACGACCTCGCCGGTCTCCTGGTTGACCCACTCAATCTGATACTGCAGGCCCTCATTCCACTGCGTCGGCAGACCAGCAGTCTTGGTCTGAACCGTCGCACCCGGCTTCGCAGGATTATCACGAGTGTCATACTCAAGCACGTCAAAAACAATGTAGTCCGAGTACAACACGTGGCGGTTTTCTGCGAGGTAGTGCTCGGCAGCACCGTAGACCATGCCACCAGCCCACTTACCCTCACCATTGAACACGTACTGGCTACGCGGCAAGAAGGAATTGTTGTGGAACGGCGTGAACTGACCAAGACCTACAGTCTCCTCCGTAGAGAAGAACAACCAGTCCCAGTTCACGTGCTTCGGCAAGTTCTCACCACCACGCCCGGTGATATTCTTTAGCCAAGACCCGTAATCAGGAGAAGGCGCGACCTGACCAAACAAATTATACGCATTGTGCTTCGAACCGTCCGGGAAGGTCACCTCGTCACCGTTGTTACGAGCCAAGTCGGTGTAGATAAGCGCACCATCATCGTAACCACGGTCCACGTTGTTGGTCACCCCGGTATTGCGGCCGAAGGAACCCTTGAACTGCAACGTGTAGTTGCCGTCACTGCCAACAGTCGCCTCGGCAGTCTCGGCAATCCATTTATCCTTGCCCTCTTCGGCCATCTTGCGCTTGATCCAGTTCTGCAGCGCAGTCTCATTACGATTGGTCCAACCACGACCACGGATCTCATCAAACCCAAGGTCGTTCGCAGCCTTCTCATTGATCTCATTGACCGCATAATCAGACAAGTAGGAGGCAAAGACCTTCATACCAGTTGCCGGCACGTCCGCACCGTTCATCTGGTTCATCAGGCTTGGGGTAAACGCGCCCGCCGTCTGGTACAAGTGCCAGAACAGGTTACCCTTGATCTGACCAGGACCATTACCAACAACCGGGTTCTGATCAGCCTTATCACGGTGCATGATGTCGTGGCGGGTCTTCTCACCAAACGCGAAACGCACATTGGTCACACGGTCAGAACCAACAAACCAGCCCATGCCACCCGGGGTATCAACCGTGTTCGCGTTCGGGCCCATGTGGCCGAAGTTGTAGCCGTACAGCTGGGTGAAGTTATCCGTATCCGGGTTGTCCACCCACACGCGGATCTTCTCGTACTGCGGATTATTCGGGTCCGCATCGAACTTGACGACCTCGCCCTTCGCGTTGGTGAAGGGCTTCATATTGATGGTGTAACTACCATCTTCGCGCGTCACACCGGTATACACCGGGGAAACAATGCCGCCCTTTTCAGTCCACTGCGCGTACACACGCACACCTGCCATCGGAATCGGCTTCCACGGATCACGAGCACCCGGGTACACCGAAAGGTCACCATCACGTTGGTGGATCACATAGCCCTCAATGGACTCGTTCGTCCCCTGCGGCGCATCGGCCGCAATCGCGCCCTCAACCTTGGGCTCCCCCGGGGTGAATGTATAGCGCTGCTCATCCACCACCGACTGGTAGACGCCGTTAATCTCACCCGGGTACTTGACACCATTACCGGCGTCATTCGGCTGGCCAGCCTCGGCCGGCGTACCAGCATAGGCCACCGCAGCAGACTGCGGCGCAGCAATCGGCTGCGCAAACGGTGCAACCAACGCAAAAGACAACGCAGCTGCGGCGACGGACACTCCCCGTCGACGTGTAGTTGCTGCGGCGGGGACTGTACGTATCATGTGCGCTCCTTAGTAGCTGTACATCACCTGTACACCTGGATATTTAATCTCAGGATAGTGTGTGCCACCTAGGTTTGCACATTAAATGTGGACATTCGTAAAACTGGCGCGACTCATGTTCCCCCTAGTCTCCAAAACGATAGACCGCTTATATGTGTGTGGGAGCTGTCACATCCCTCGGAAACCCAGCCCCTCCACCTGCCACGCCAGGTTCAACAGTTCCGTCGCACTGACCGAAGGCGCACCCGCCCCGCCGAGCGCGCCCAGGTGGATCCCGCCCACGGAAATAGCCATACTGCCGGTGACATTAAACACCGAGCACCAGGGCGACCACACGGTCTGCTCGTAGAAGCTTTCCTCCGGCGTGAGCGAGGGGAAGTATCCCAGCTTGGGCGGCGTTCTGCTGAGCGTGGGCGAAAGCACCACGTCTACGTCCCACTGCTGCGCCAGCAGGTGGGGCAGCGCCTCGATGTGCTCGCGTGCTGCCCGCATGTCGGCAGGTGTCACGCGGGAGCCCTCCTCGTTGAGCCACTGCAGATACTCGTTGTCCAGCGGGTCGATGCTGGTAAAGGAGTGGCGGATGCGGTTGGAGAAGTGCTCGAAGGTCTCTCCGGCCTCACGGTAGGAGCGGATCCGCACAACCTCGTGGTGTCGGGACAGCTTCGACGCGACCCGCTCGACTGCGTCGGCGATTGAGGAGGAGGTCTCGGAGGGGACCAGGAGGGCGTCGAGAAGCAGCCCGATGCGCATGCGGTGGGGTGCCGAGGGCTGCATGCCGTAGAGCGCGCACTGGTCGGCGGCGGTGCGGGTGAGGAAGCCGTGGGCGGCAACGTGCGGCGAGGCCGGCTTGAAACCGACGATCCCGCAAGCCGCGGCGGGCACGCGGAGGGAGCCGCCCGCATCGGTGCCGTGGGCGGCGCGCACCTGGCCCTCCGCCACCGCGACGGCGGCACCGGTCGACGACCCGCCGGGGGTGCAACCCGGGTGCGCGGGCGACTCGAGGACGGGCACGTCCGGGCGCTCGGCGTAGCAGGTCGCGCCAAGCTCAGAGGTGAGCGTCTTGCCCGGGATCGTGGCACCGGCACCGAGGATCATGTGCACGATCGGATCAGTCGCAGTGGCGGTGTACGTGCGGGCCGGGTTGCCGTTGGTGGTGGGCCAGCCGGCGACATCCACCGAGTCCTTGACCGGCACCTCCCACCCGGAAAGGCGGGTGCGGGAGCGCGGCAGGGGGCCGTGGTGGGGCAGGGTGAGCTGCGCGCGGTGAGTAAACGCCGAATGCTGCATGGCATAAGTGTAGGGGGCCGGTGTCGCTGGTAGATTAGTGGGGAACGTTTACAACTACAGGTGAGGAAAACCATGATTGATGATGTTCTGTTGGACGCCGAAGAGCGCATGACCGCTTCGGTCGAGCACACCCGCGACGAGCTGGTCACCATCCGTACCGGCCGCGCAAACCCGGCGATGTTCAACGGCGTCATCGCGGACTTCTACGGCGCGCCGACCCCGATCAACCAGATGGCTACGATCTCCGTGCCGGAGCCGCGCATGCTGCTGATCAAGCCCTACGACATGTCCACCCTGCAGGAGATCGAGAACGCGATCCGCAACTCGGATCTGGGCGTCAACCCCACCGACGACGGCCAGGTCATCCGCGTGACCGTGCCGCAGCTGACCGAGGAGCGCCGCCGCGACCTGGTTAAGCACGCAAAGCAGAAGGGCGAGGAGGGCAAGATTGCCATCCGTAACGTGCGCCGCCAGGGCATGGAGTCGCTGAAGAAGATCCAGAAGGACGGCGACGCGGGCGAGGACGAGGTCAAAACCGCGGAGCAGTCACTGGACAAGACGACCCAGACCTACGTCGCGCAGATCGACGAGCTGGTGCAGCGCAAGGAAGACGAGCTGATGGAGGTCTAAACCTCCTGCAAGGTCCAGGTCGTTCATTCAATCAGCGAGGCGAAAGTGCAATCACCGAGTTCCGAGGCGTCCAAGTGGCCGCAGATCCGCCTGAAGGCTCCGACCCCGAAGAATAACGCGGGGCGTAACCTCCCGGTGGCGATCGCCACGGCGACCGTGTTGGGGGCGTTGGTGATTGCCGCACTGCTGATTGGCCCCTACGCCTGGTACCCGCTGGTCGCGGTCGCAGTGGCGCTGGCGATGTGGGAGGTGCTCACCCGCCTGCGCGAGGTGGGCTACCAGCAGCCGCGCACCCTGCTGATTATCCTGGGCCAAATCATGCTGTGGGCCTCCGCGCCGTATGGCACGGCGGGCCTGGTCACCGGGTTCGCCTTCACCGCGCTCTTCCTCATGTTCTACCGGCTGTTCCACAACGGCCGACATCGCACTCCGGAAAACTACCTGCGCGACACCGCGGTGGGCATTTTTGTGTTGGTGTGGATCCCGCTGTTCGGCAGCTTCGCTGCCATGATCTCGCTTATCGACGAGGGCTCGCTCCCCGCCAGCCGCTTCATCGCCGCCTTCATGCTGTGCGTTGTGGCGAGCGACGTCGGTGGCTACGCGGCCGGCGTCATGTTTGGTTCGCACCCAATGGCACCGGCGATCAGCCCGAACAAATCGTGGGAAGGTTTCGCAGGTTCGGTGTGCTTTGGCGTGCTTACGGGCATTGCAGTGGTGCACTTCCTTATTCAGGGCCCGTGGTGGATGGGCATCATCTTAGGCATTGCTTTGGTGCTGTGCGCCACGATGGGTGACCTGGTGGAAAGCCAGTTCAAGCGCGAGCTAGGTATCAAGGACATGTCGAACCTGTTGCCGGGCCACGGCGGGCTGATGGATCGTCTCGACGGCATGTTGCCGGCGGCGAGTGCGACCTACATGTTGCTGAACGCCGCAGCGATTATGAACCCGTTCTAGCGGATTAGAAAAGTGTCGCTCTACGTGCAAGAATGGCTGCATTATGAGCGATGTACCCAAGATCCAATTGCTGACGCCGAAGCGCGGCATGCCGCCAAAGCACTTCGCGGACCTGTCCAAGCAGGAGCGCATCGACAAGCTGAAAGAGCTGGGGCTGCCGAAGTTCCGTGCTGACCAGATCGCCCGCCATTACTACGGCAAATTTGAGGCCGACCCGTTGACCATGACGGATCTGCCCGAGGCTCAGCGCCAGTTGGTCAAGGACGAGCTGTTTCCCACTCTGCTCAATCCCGTTCGCACGGTGGAAACCGATGAGGGGGACACCACCAAGACGCTCTGGCGTCTTCACGATGGGATCCTTCTCGAGTCCGTCCTCATGCGTTACCCGGACCGCGCCACGCTATGCATTTCCTCTCAGGCAGGTTGCGGCATGGCGTGCCCCTTCTGCGCCACGGGCCAGGGCGGGCTGGACCGTAACCTGTCGACGGCGGAGATCGTCGATCAGGTCCGCGCCGCGGCCGCGATGATGGCGGCAGAAGGTTCGCGGCTGTCCAACATCGTGTTCATGGGGATGGGGGAACCGCTGGCCAACTACAACCGCCTGATGTCCGCGGTCCGCCAGATCACCCAGCCCAGTCCGGACGGCTTCGGCATCTCCCAGCGCAACGTGACCATCTCTACGGTCGGTCTGGCACCCCAGATCCGCCGGCTTGCCGACGAGGGCCTGTCCGTCACCCTCGCCGTCTCGCTCCACACGCCTGATGACGAGCTGCGTGACTCCCTCGTGCCGATCAATAACCGGTTCGCGGTCTCCGAGGTGCTCGACGCCGCTGCCTACTACGCCGACCAAACCGGCCGACGCGTCTCCATCGAGTACGCCCTGATCCGCGACATCAACGACCAGGATTTCCGCGCCGACATGCTGGGCAAGAAACTGCACAACGCCCTCGGGTCCCGTGTCCACGTCAACCTGATCCCGCTGAACCCGACCCCGGGTTCCAAGTGGGATGCCTCCCCGCGCGAGCGCCAGGACGAGTTCGTGCGCCGCGTGATCGCCCAGGGCGTGACCTGCACGGTCCGCGACACTAAGGGCCAGGAGATCGCTGCCGCCTGCGGTCAGCTCGCCGCCGACGAGAAGACGGGGTAGGCGCGAGGCTTGGGGTTCGCCGTTTTTGGGAGTACGCTGCGGGCGTCTTTTCGCATGTCTAAATGGAGCTAGCTCCGTTTGGCTCTGACGCCGAATCACGACCTGGGGTTTTGCTGCGCGCGTTGTCT
>NZ_KV818007.1:143345-186898 GCF_001814825.1 Corynebacterium sp. HMSC071B10
GCGTTGTCTAAATGGAGCTAGCTCCGTTTGCGACCACGCCAAGCAACCGACGTCACCGGCGAAAACCTCCAACGTCATCCGCCGAAGAACCGAAAACCCGGACCAACAAGACCCCACAACCACCAAAAACCGGCCCCCAACAGGGGACCGGTCTCTCGAGCTACGTCTATTTAGCGGGCAGCGTGCTTGCCGCGCGGGGCAACCTCGACAACCTCAACGCCATCGGCAGCGTCAGCAGCGCCGACAGCCTGCTGGGTGTGCAGGCCCTCGAGGCGGGCCGGGTCGATGTTGAGGGCGCGCAGCTGGCGCTCGTCAAGGTCAGCGTAGACACCGGAAAGCGTCTTCTGGTCGTAGGTCCAGTCGGGCTCCACGTGGCCCTGCGGCTTGTTGTGGGAGGTGACGGTGCGCACCTGGTTCAGCTTCGGCTGGGTGGCGTGCAGCACCAGGCCGAGTGCGATGAGGACGGCGAGGGTGATCAGCCAGATGGTCTCAACGTGGCCCTTGTGGTTGCCAAAGTTGTAGGCGATAAGGAACAGGACGGAGACCCAGCCTGCGGCCTGGATGGTGCCGCGGCTCTGCTCGCTCCAACCGAAGCGTGCAGACGGGACGTCCGCCTCGGAAACGCCGTTGTACACCTGCGGTGCCTTATCCTTCGCGTGGGCCACTGCCATACTCCTTTGTCAGCGTCGGTGCGCTCCGGCCGTGCTGCGTGCACGCAGAATACCGGTGCGGAAAACAATACTGGGAACTATATTGTCACACTTCGCCCCCAAACGGGGATCTCGTACCCCTAATAGGTGCAAACTTTTGACCTACCCGCGCCCACGCCCCGACATACCGGGCGCGCGTGCCACAATGGCGGGGTGAAAAGAATTGTCATCTTAGGCTCTACCGGTTCTATAGGCACCCAGGCATGCGAGGTGATTCGCGCTAACCGCGACACCTTTGAGGTCGTCGGTATCGCTGCGGGCGGCCGCGACCCCGAGGCGATTATCGCGCAGGCCGAGGAGTTCGGCCTGCAGCCCGACCAGGTCGCGGTGCAGAATACAACCGCCGCCAAGCAGATCGGCGAGGCACTCGGCGGCACCGTGATCTCCGGCGAGCAGGCGGCGCGCGAGCTGACTGAGGCACACCAGGCCGACGTCGTGCTCAACGCGCTGGTGGGCGCAGCCGGTCTGTCGTCGACCCTCGCGGCGCTGCGCTCCGGCGCAGTACTCGCACTCGCAAACAAGGAATCGCTCGTCGCCGGCGGCCAGGTCGTGCTTCGCGAGGCCCCTGAAGGCGCGCTCGTACCAGTGGATTCCGAGCACTCGGCGATGGCGCAGGCGCTGCGCGCGGGCCGCCGCGAAGACGTCGCCTCCTTTGTGCTCACCGCCTCCGGCGGTCCCTTCCGCGGCCACACCCGCGAGCAGATGTGGGACGTCACGCCGAAGCAAGCGGTGACCCACCCGACCTGGTCGATGGGCACGATGAACACGATCAACTCGGCCACGATGGTGAACAAGGGCTTGGAGCTGATCGAGGCCAGCTTGCTCTTTGACGTCGAGCCTTCGCTTATCGACGTCACCGTGCACCCCCAGTCCATCGTCCACTCCATGGTCACCTTTGTCGATGGGGCGACGATCGCGCAGGCCTCGCCGCCGTCGATGAAGATGCCGATCGCGCACGCGCTCGCCTGGCCGGGCCGCGTCGCCGGTGCCCAACCAGCATTGGACTTTTCCACGGCCTCGGAGTGGACCTTCGAGCCACTCGACGACGACGCCTTCCCGGCGGTCGAGTTGGCGCGCCAGGTCGCGGCGCAGGGCGACCCTTACCCGGCGATCTACAACGCTGCGAACGAGGTCGCCGTCGACGCCTTCTTTGACGGCAAGATCCGCTTCCCCCAGATCGTGGACACGATCAAGGAGGTGTTGAACGGCGCGTCGAACTACGCGGCGGCGCCTTCGTCGGTGGAGGAGATTCTGGCGGTGGATGCGCGTGCGCGTCGAGAAGCAGCAGCTGCGGCGGCGCGCTTGAGCGGCGCGTAGGGGGCACCGGTGGGGATTCTCGGGATCGTACTGTTCGCGCTTGGGATTGCGGCGTCGATTGCGCTGCACGAGGCGGGCCACCTGGCGGTCGCGCGGGTGTGTGGCATGCGGGTGCGGCGATACTTCATCGGGTTTGGGCCCACAGTGTGGTCAACTACGCGCGGGCACACGGAGTACGGTGTGGCGGCGCTGCCTTTCGGCGGCTTTTGTGACATCGCGGGCATGACCGCACAGGACGAGCTCACTACCGACGAGGAGCCGCGGGCGATGTACAAGAAGCCGTGGTGGCAGCGCGTGGCGGTGATGTCGGGCGGGATCGTGATGAACCTGCTTATCGGCGTGATAATCACCTACCTGGTCGCGGTGATTGCCGCGATCCCGAACCCGTACGCCGATCGCACGCCCACCATTGGCGAGCTCGCGTGTACCTCCGATCAGGTCGACGCAGAGACGCTCGCGCCGTGCACAGGTCAAGGTCCGGCCGCGGAGGCCGGTCTGCGCCCGGGCGACAAGGTGCTGGCTGTCGACGACCAAGACGTGGTGGCGTTTACAGACCTGCGCGACTACGTCATGGCACGCCCCGGCGAGACCGTGGCCGTCGAGGTTGAGCGCGACGGCCAGCCGCTGACCGTGGACGTCCACGTGGACAGCGTGACTCGCCTCGACCCGGGCAGCGGCCAGGAATTCCAGGCCGGCGCAATCGGCGTGGCCAGTGCGCCGGTGAAAGACGCGATGCGGCAGTTCGGCCCCGTGGAGGCCGTCCCCGCGACCCTGCGCTTTACCGGGCAGATGTTGGAGGCAACCGTCGACGGCCTGATCGCGTTTCCGAGCAAAATCCCGGGCGTGGTCGCCTCCATCTTCGGTCAGGAGCGTGACGTGACCGGACCGGTGAGCGTGATCGGTGCCTCGCGCGCCGGCGGCGAGCTGGTGGAGCAGGACCTGTGGTCGGTGTTCTGGATGTTGCTCGCCAGCCTGAACTTCTTTCTCGCGCTGTTTAACCTGGTGCCGTTGCCGCCGCTGGATGGTGGGCACATCGCAGTCGTGCTGTACGAGAAGCTGCGCGATATGATCCGACGCCTCCGCGGCCTCGGCCCCGGCGGCCCGGCGGACTACCAAAAGCTCATGCCGCTGACCTACGCCATGGCCGCGGCTCTGCTCGCGGTCGGTGTCTTCGTGATGGTGGCGGATGTGGTCAATCCGATCCGGCTCGGCGGCTAAGGGGCGCACACAAGCGCGGTGCTAGAGTTGGGCACTATGAATCTCCCCATCGGACTAGGTATTCCTGAAGGCCCGCCACCCACGCTGGCGGAGCGACGCAAAACCCGCCAGCTGATGGTGGGGGACGTGGGCGTTGGCTCGGAGCACCCGATTTCGGTGCAGTCGATGACCACGACGAAGACGCACGATATCAACGCCACCCTGCAGCAGATCGCGCAGCTGGCCACCACCGGCTGCGACATCGTGCGCGTGGCCTGCCCGAAGACCGTCGACGCGGAGGCGCTGCCCGCAATTGCGGCGAAATCGCCGATTCCGGTGATTGCTGATATTCACTTCCAGCCGAAGTACATCTTCGCCGCGATCGACGCGGGCTGTGCCGCAGTGCGCGTGAACCCGGGCAACATCAAGGAGTTCGACGGACGCGTCAAGGAGGTCGCGAAAGCCGCGGGGGATGCGGGCATCCCCATCCGCATTGGCGTCAACGGCGGCTCGCTGGACAAGCGCCTGCTGGAGAAGTACGGCAAGGCCACCCCGGAGGCGCTGGTCGAGTCCGCGATTTGGGAGGCCGGGCTGTTCGAGGAGCACGGCTTCGGCGACATCGCGATTTCGGTGAAGCACTCCGACCCGGTGCTGATGGTGGAGGCGTACCGTCAGCTGGCGGAGCAGACCGACTACCCACTGCACCTCGGCGTGACCGAGGCGGGCCCGAAGTTCATGGGCACGATCAAGTCCTCGGTGGCCTTCGGCGCGCTGCTTTCGCAGGGCATCGGCGACACGATCCGCGTGTCCCTGTCGGCCGATCCGGTCGAGGAGATCAAGGTGGGCGACCAGATCCTGCAGTCGTTGAACCTGCGGCCGCGCAAGTTGGAGATCGTCTCCTGCCCGTCCTGCGGTCGCGCGCAGGTGGACGTGTACAAGCTGGCCGAGGAGGTCACCGCGGGCCTGGAGAACCTGGAGTACCCGTTGCGCGTGGCCGTCATGGGCTGCGTGGTCAACGGCCCGGGCGAGGCCCGCGACGCGGACCTGGGCGTGGCCTCCGGCAACGGCAAGGGCCAGATCTTTGTCAAGGGCGAGGTCGTCGAGACCGTGCCCGAGGCCGACATCGTGGAAACCCTGATCCGGCACGCGAACCGCATCGCGGAGGAAGAGGGCCTGGCGAAGGGCGAGGGCAGCGCGGAGGTCAAGGTCACCAACTAGACCTTTGCGTGTTGTACGCGTGGCAGCGCTGGGGAAGGCCCCGGCGCTGCTATTTTTGTGCCATGCAACGACTTCTCGCCCTGCTCACGGGCGCGGTCGTGCTCGCCTCCGCGCTCGCTGCATGCACCCCGCGCCCAAACGACGCACAACCCGCGGCGCAGGCAATGCTCGACGCGCTTGTCTCCCGCGACACTGAGGGGCTTTCCTCGCTTGTCGACGACCCCTCGTCCGCCTCCGCCTCCATCAACGCCACCTGGGACGGCCTGCAGGCCGACTCGCTGGACGCAGAGCTGACCGGACTAAGCCAGTCGGAAAACCTCGCCACCGCGACATACTCCATGCACTGGCAGCTACCCCGCGAGCGCGATTTGTCGTACGAGGCACAGATGACGCTGACCCAGACCGGGGACGATTGGACCGTGCGCTGGCAGCCGAGCGTGCTACACCCCCGCCTCGGGGCCCATCAGCACCTGGAGCTGCGTTCGATCACACCGAAAGAGGCGAGCGTGGTCTCCTCCGACGGCGTGGAGCTGCTCCGCCCAGGCATCGCCTACCGCCTGCTCGTCGACACCAACGCGATGGGTGCCGCGCCCGAGACCGCCTTCCGCATCTCGGAGGCGCTCGCCGCCGGCCATGAGGCGGATCGCGCCGTGCCGCTTCGCGACGCCGCGCAGCTGACCACCGACCTCGAAAACGCCCAAGGCACGTTCTCGGTCGCGATGGTGCCGCAAGGCGCTCAGCGTGTCGTCGAAGACAAGCTCGGCGGGCTTGCCGGTGTGCGCCTGAATGAGGAAGCAGCGATGGTGAACGCCGACCCGTCGTTTGCTCCGGACATCATGGCACGCGTGGGTGCGCTTGTCCGCGAAGACCTCGAGGGGGAGGCAGGCTGGAACGTCAGCGTGGTCAACGAGAACGGCGCTGCGTACGAGGAGCTCGAGCGTGAGGACGCCGCCCCTGCGCCCGCGGTGCACATCAGTCTGGACCACCGCGTGCAGCGGGCCGCAGAGGCCGCGCTCGAACCGGTTGCGGGCCAGCAAGCAATGATCGTGGCGATCCGGCCGTCTACCGGCGGCATCCTGGCTGTGGCACAGACGCCTGCGGCGGATAAGGACGGCAACGTGGCCACGATGGGCCAGTACCCGCCGGGTTCTACCTTCAAGATCATTACCGCCGCAGCGGGCATGGAAAAGCAGCAACTCGGCACCGGGTCGATCGTGCCGTGCCCGGGCACCATGGACATCTTTGGGCGCACGGTCACCAACTACGCGGGCTTCAGCCTGGGCGACGTGAGCCTGGAATCCGCGTTCGCGCACTCGTGCAACACCACGTTTGCTGACATCTCCACCAAGCTGGCTCCCGGCGAGCTGGCGCAGATTGGCAAACAGTTCGGCCTCGGACTGGACATGAAGATCCCGGGCCTGGATACGATCACGGGCTCGATCCCGGAAGGCGAGGAGCCCCTCGACCGCACAGAGGCCGGCTACGGGCAGGGCCTGGATTTGGCGAGCCCGTTTGGCATGGCGCTTGTCGCCGCCACTGCGGCGCATGGCGCAATGCCCGTGCCGTATCTGATCCAGGGCGAGAAGACGGAGCTGAGTGAGGAGCCCGGGGCGATGCCCCCGGAGGCCGTAGGCCAGCTGCAGCAGATGATGGCCGCGGTGACCGCGGCAGGTGGCACCGCCAACGGGATGAGCGCCGGCGGCGACATCCGCGGCAAGACCGGCGAGGCCGAAATCAACGGCGGCTCGCACTCCTGGTTCGCCGGATACCGCGCCGACGACGACATCGCGTTTGCCACCCTCATCGTGCTCGGCGGCGGCTCGGAAGCAGCCGTGGCGGTGACCGACCGGATGCTGCACAATCTGAACCCCTAACCGGCGCTTCTGAGTAAGCCATGGTGGGGGACTACCATGGCAGGCATGAATCAGAGAGGAAAACTCACTCCAGGAAAACCCACGCCGATCCGCAAGGTCCCGGCATCCATCGAGCGTCCCGAATACGCATGGAAGGACGAGGTACAAGAAAACGTCGGGGAGCCGCTTATCCAGACCGCGGAGACCATCGAGCGCATGCGCGAGACCTCGAAGATCGCCGCGAACGCTTTGGCAGTCGCAGGCGCTGCTGTGAAGCCCGGCGTGACCACCGACGAGATCGACCGCGTCGCGCACGAGTTCATGTGTGACCACGGCGCGTACCCTTCCACGCTCGGGTACCGCGGCTTTGAAAAGTCCTGCTGCGTGTCTTTGAATGAGATCGTCTGCCACGGCATTCCGGACACGACCGTCATCCAGGAAGGCGACATCGTCAACATTGATGTTACCGCTTACAAAGACGGCGTCCACGGCGACACCAACGCCACTTTCCTCGCGGGCGAGGTTACTCAAGAGCACCGCGACCTTGTCGAGCGCACCTACAAAGCCACCATGCGCGGTATCAAGGCAGCCAAGCCGGGCCGCGAGATCAACGTCATCGGTCGCGTCATCGAGTCCTACGCAAAGCGCTTCGGCTACAACGTGGTCACCGACTTCACAGGCCACGGCGTCGGCACGACCTTCCACAACGGCCTGGTTGTCCTGCACTACGACTCTGACGCCTACCGGGATGTCCTGGAACCAGGCATGACCCTGACTGTCGAACCGATGATCAACCTGGGTGGCCTCGAGTACGACATCTGGGACGATGGTTGGACCGTGCAGAACCGCGACGGCGAGTACACCGCCCAGTTCGAGCACACCATCGTCATCACCGACGACGGCAACGAGATCCTCACCATCCCAGACGAGCAGTACGCCGCCGGCCAGTTGATGCTCGGGTAGCTCGGCTGGATATTCACGGGGACTTTTGGGGTTTCGGGGGCTTGGTTCGTGAAGCCCGGTGCTGCTGGGGTGCAGTGCCGGGGACCAAGCAGGCTGGGGGAGGGGGAGTGCGTCGCGTTCTTCCGGACGCTGCGATGTCTCAACATGCTCGGTCTACATGGAGCTAGCTCCATGTGGAACGTGGCTCCATCCGCGACCAGGGGGGTCGCCACCTCGTAAACGGTAAATGGAGCTAGCTCCATGTAGAACCCGGCTCGATCCGCGACCAGAGGGTTTGCCACCCCGCAAACCGTAGATGGAGCTAGCTCGATTTGCAGGCGTTGCGCAAACCCTCACACACGCCACCAGCAACCACCAGACATATGAAAAACCTCCCACACCGAAACGGTGGGGAGGTGATTCAGGCTAGGACTTTGAGGTCCTTAGCTAGAGCTTCTTACAGCTTGATCAGACCGTTGTAGGAAGCGAAGTTGAAGCCAGCGATGACCAGGCCAACGAGAGCGCCGATGCCAGCAACGATGGTGCCGTCGATCCAGAGACGAGCCCACTGCGGCAGTGCGTCGCCCTGGGTCTCCTTGCCGAAAGCGTCAACGCCGTAGAACTTCTTGTTGCGGTCGTTGTCAGAGACGTATTGGGAAGAGCCCTTGCCACCGAAGAGGCCCTTGGTGCCGTCGCTGATGACCTGGCCAAGCTCCTTGTCATCCTCGGAGTAGCGCTTGCCGGACTGGAATGCCGGGGAAACGCCGTTCTGCTTGGTCTCCTCGCGGGTGTCGAACTGCTTGCCCTCGGAGGTGGAGCCCTGCTGCTCACCGGTGGAGGTGGAGCCCTGCTGGGTCTCCTCGGCCGGTTTCTCATCTGCCTGAGCGATTGCGGTGCCGCTGAGTGCGACGGTCAGTGCGGTTGCGGTAGCAACAGCTGCGGTGCGGAAGTTACGCATTGATGTTCCTTCTTTCGAGAAAGTCGTTGTTATCTGTGTGCGGGTTTCCGCGACTTACAGGTTCGGGAGGCCGTGGATAACGAAGTTGTAGGACGGGCCGACAACCAGGCCGATGAAAGCGGAGACTGCGGAGAACACGGTCAGCGCGTAGAAAGCCTTAGCCCATGCCGGCTGGTCACCGAAGCCATCCTTGGTGGAGCCGAAGATGGCCTTGCCGTCTGCGCCGGTGGCCTTACCGTTCTCGTCGGTTGCCTCGAAAGCGTTGCCGATCTTGCTGGAGAGGCTGCCGGCGCCCTCGGTGTCCTTGCCCGGCTGACGCTGCTCGAGCTGGGTCTCCTGCTCGTTGTTCTTGTCCTCTGCAACGGCCATGGTGGTGGAGCCGAATGCCACGGCGACTGCGGTTGCGCCTGCGAGGGCTGCCTTACGGAAATTACGCATGAAACGAAATCCTTCTCTGATAGTACTTGCAAGACGTCCGGGGATTAACGGAGAAAATCCAGGGGCCTTGGCTCCTAGGACCGAATGACAAGCCCGATGGACTCGGATCCCGGTGTCGAGGAATAACCATAATGGATAGTTCCTAGCGATGCACAAGGGCCCGCCTAAAAACTTTCAAGAGTGTGAAAAATGGGGCGAGTGTTATCTGGATTCGTAGCTTATCTGTTACACAACCATTATCTGACGTGCAGGTTTCCAAGCTCACTGACACTTTTCTGTCCGAAAATATAATCCCCCGATATGGGGGTGGTCGAATGGGTTATACCTCTCGAAAGGCCAGGTCGAGCCCGAGCAACGCATTCTCGACCACCTCGGGAAGTGCCGGGTGGATCCAGTATTGGCGCCGGACAAAGTCGCGGAGGTCCATGTCGTAGGCCATCACAGTGATCAATTGCTGGATAAGGGTAGAGGCTTGAGGTCCGAGTAAGTGCGCGCCAAGCAGCTTGCCAGTCTTTCGGTCCGCAATGAGTTTCACCAGACCGGTTTTATCCTCCAGTGCCCAGCCGTAGGCCACGTCGCCGTAGTTCTGTACCTTCACCGTCACGTCATGGCCCGCGTCCCGCGCCTGCTGCTCCGTCAGACCAACGACGGCGATCTGCGGGTGGGTAAACACTGCATATGGCACGTGCTCGTGTGGCATGGGCACCAGCGCGTCGGAGCCTCGCATGGCGGCCAGCACGTTGTGCGTCACGGCGCGCTGCTCCGCATTTGCCACGTGCTTGAGCTGGAACGGGGAGGAGACGTCGCCGAGTGCCCACACGCCCTCGGCGGTGGTGCGGCCGTACTCGTCTACCTTGACGCGACCGTCCTCGCGCAGCTCAACGCCGCCGGCCTCAGCATTCAGGCGATCGCCATTGGGCACGCGTCCGGTGGCGATGAGGAGTGCCTCGGAGGAGACCACGGTGGCGTCGTTAAGCGTGAGCTCGACTTGGCCATCTCGCTCGCGGGCGGAGGTGACGGTGCGGCCGATGTGGGTGGTGAATCGGCCCTCGGCCAGCTCGTTGAAGCGCTCGTGCAGCTCCGTGTCGAGCGCGCGCATCAGCGGCGATCGGTTCACAATCGTCACCTCGCACCCGAGGCCGTTGAAAATGTGCGCAAACTCCATCGCGATGAACCCGCCGCCCACAATGGTCAGCGACTTCGGCAGCTCGGGTAGCCGCATGATGTCCTCGTTCGTGTGGAAGGGCACGCCCTCGGCCCACTCCGGAATGAAGGGTCGCGCGCCCGCGGCAAGGATGATGGTGTCCGCGCTAATTCGCTTTTCGACGCCACCTTGCCCCGTCGCAAGCGTCTTGGGCCCGACAAAACTCGCGTGCATATCGAAGACCGTCACGTTCGGGCACTCGTCGCCGCGACGGTAGGCCTCGCCGCCGGAAGCGATCTGGTCAATGCGGTCAGTAAAGACGCGCTTCTGGATGGCTTTCCAGTCCGCGCCGCGGAACTCCAGGTCAACGTTGAGGTCCTTTGCCTCGCGGGCCTGGAGCGCGGCGTCGGCGGCAAGCACGAACATCTTGGTCGGGATGCAGCCGACGTTGAGGCAGGTGCCGCCGAAGGTGCCTTCCTCGATGATGGCCACCTTCTTGTCGTCAAACTCCGGGCTCAGGATGCTGTTGCCGGAGCCGGTGCCGATGATGGCAACATCGAAATGCTCAGTTAGTGCAGACAAAAGGTTTTCTCCTTATATATAAAGGCCTGGCAGAATTTTACTTTGATGTAAGGGTGTCGAGCCACGAGTAGCACGCCTTGAATGCTGCGTCGCGGGCGTGGAGGCCGGACAAGAAGACGTCGTGAAGCGCGCCGTCGATGACCTCTACTTCTGTTTCCTCGGCAAGGTGCGGTGCCCAGCGCTTGATCTGTTCCACGTCCAACACAGTGTCGGCGGTATCGGCGGCAGGCGAGTATTCCTCGCCAAGGTACGAGTGTGAGGACACAAGCGTGAGCACCGGCACCCCGGTATCCACGTCGTCGGCGTGGATGCGCTCTTGGCCCGTAACGATCGCGCGGAACCACCCGGTGTACTTCTTGTGGCCAGACAGGGGCTTCATCTTCGTGTTGAAGTCCCACTCGCCGTGGTGGTCCGCGTGGATGGACTCGCCGTAGGCGGTGTTGCCGCTGCTGGGGAGTGTGACGCGCGGCAGGACCCGGCCCGTGGCTTTGAGTACCGGCTTTGCCGTTTTGACCAGCAGGGGGCTGAACTGCAAGTCGATCCAGGGGCTGTTCAGGATGAGTCCCTGGATCAGCGCGTGGTCTTCCGTGGATGTGCGGCGCAGGTGATCGACCCACAGCGAGGTGATCAGCCCGCCCGCAGAGTGGGCGAGCGGGACGATACGACCGTGCTGCTGGGTAATCACGTGGAGCGCGTCGGAAAGCTCGGGGAAGTAATGCGCTAAGTCCTCGGTGTAGTGCCAGTACTCCCCGTTCTGGCGGGAGCGGCCGCAGCGGCGCAGATCGACGGCATAAAAGGCGTAGCCTGCGGCGGTAAACGCTTCCGCCACGTGGGTCTGGAAGAAGTAATCGCTCATCCCGTGGACCCACATGATGGCGGGTTTTTGCGGGTCGCGCTTGTCGGCGTGCAGGTTTGCCCGGACCAAGGTGGCGCGGATGGACTTTCCTGTATCGGGGTCTTTGCCCTGGTGGAGGTAGGCGGACTCGTAGCCGTCGCCCAGGATGTCGGGGTACCAGTCCACCTCGGGGGTCGCGGTTGTTGTGCGTTGCGTCATGGCAAGTAAGTGTAGTGCGGGTTTCTTGGGTGACGCTGGGTGCGGAGCGCGTGAGCGTCGAAAAGCAAAGGGCTAAACATCGTACCATTATTTGGGGGAGGTTATAGCCACATTTGCGTGTCGCAGGCGTATTGTTGAAGGGACGTGAAAGCACAACGCTTCGAAAGAGTGAAGAGGGAAACAACGATGTCTGATACAGCAGCGAATCGCTACGACGATGAGGTGGACGTTCTCCTTATCGGCGCCGGCATCATGTCCGCCACGCTCGGCGCCATGATCCGCGAGCTTGAACCCGAGTGGACCCAGGTCATCTACGAGCGCCTCGAAGGCCCCGCGCAGGAGTCCTCCTACGCGCTGAACAACGCTGGTACCGGCCACTCCGCGCTTTGCGAGCTGAACTACACCCCGGAGAAGAACGGCCGCATCGACGTTAACAAGGCGATGGGTATTAACGAGAAGTTCCAGATCTCCCGCCAGTTCTGGTCTCACCAGATCGAGCATGATGTGCTCGGGGACCCCAGCGAGTTCATCAACCCCGTCCCGCACGTCTCCTTCGCGCAGGGCAAGGATCAGATTGACTACCTGCGCCGTCGTTACGAGGCGCTGTCGGCAAACCACATGTTCCCCAACATGCAGTTCACCGAGGACCGCGACGTCTTCGCTGAGAAGCTGCCGCTGATGGCCAAGGGCCGCGACTTCGACGCTGAGCCGGTCGCCATCTCCTGGACCGATGCGGGCACCGACATCAACTATGGTGCGCTGTGCAACCAGTTCTTCGACGCTGCGAAGGAAGCTGGCACCGACATCCGCTACGGCCACGAGGTGACCAACCTCAAGCGCGAGGGTAACTTCTGGAAGGTCACCGTGCGCAACGTGCACACCGGGGACAAGAAGGTCACCCGCGCCCGCTTCGTCTTCGTCGGTGCCGGCGGCTACGCGCTCGACCTGCTGCGCAAGGCTGGTGTGCCCGAGGTCCGCGGCTACGCTGGCTTCCCCATCTCCGGCATGTGGCTGCGCACCACCAACCAGGAGCTCGTGGCGCAGCACAAGGCGAAGGTCTACGGCAAGGCAAAGGTTGGCGCCCCGCCGATGTCCGTGCCGCACCTCGACCTGCGTGTCATCGACGGCGAGGAGTCGCTCCTGTTCGGCCCCTACGGTGGCTGGACCCCGAAGTTCCTGAAGAAGGGCTCCTACCTCGACCTGTTCAAGTCGATCCGCCCGGACAACATCCCGTCCTACCTGGGTGTTGCCGCCACCAACTTCGGCCTGGTCAAGTACCTGGTCGAGGAGGTCTTCCGCGACTTCGACGGCAAGATGGATGTGCTCAAGGAGTACTACCCGGAGGCAGACCCGAAGGACTGGGACGTCGTCGTCGCAGGCCAGCGCGTGCAGGTGATCAAGCCCGCCCCGGCCCCGACCTTCGGCACCCTCGAGTTCGGCACCGCCCTGGTCAACGACCAGTCCGGTTCCATCGCCGGCATCCTCGGCGCATCCCCGGGCGCATCGATCACCCCGTCCGCGATGCTTGAGCTGCTCGAGCGTTGCTTCGGTGAGCGCATGATCGAGTGGCGCGACAAGCTCCACGAGATGTTCCCCACCTACGGCAAGTCGCTCAAGGAGAACAAGGCAGCCTACGACGAGCAGTGGGCCTGGACCCAGAAGACGCTGAAGCTGGAGCGCTAAACCCGCTAGCTTCCGGCGTTTAGCCCGCGCAGCCGGGGTCGTTTACGTACCGCAGAAGGTCGTAAACGGCCCCGGCTTTTCCGGTTGCGCCATCCATTCCTCGCCCGCGTCAGGGTTGTACGGGTCTGTCACTGCGGCAAGCAGGGCGAGATAGGCGCCGAAGTCGCCGTCGCGCTCCGCGGCGTTGATTGCGTCCTGGAGCATGTGGTTGCGCGGGATATAGATGGGGCCGGGGTAGGGGGAGCCATCGGGGGCGTCGCCATACTCAAATGCGGTGACTCCGCCAAAAACCATTCCGTGCTCCCGGTTAAAGGTGGTGATGTCGTCGGCCTGTGCCAGCTCGTCAGCGAGATCACCAATGTAGGTTTCCCACGCCGTGTCCCACCGGCTTTGCATCGTGGACAGGATTTCCTGGGCACGCTCCTGGCCGAGTTCTGGTAGCAGTGTTTCCGCCAGGCGGACCATGTTCCAGGCCAGAATGCTGGGTTGGTTGCCAAATGCATAGCGCCGCTGCGCATCGATAGAAGAGAAGGTTGCTGCGCCGTCGAAACGCTGCGTAAACGCGCACGGTCCGTAGTCGATGGTTTCGCCGGAGAGCGCGACGTTGTCCGTATTCATGACGCCGTGGACAAAGCCGACGGCCATCCACCGACTCACCACATCAACCTGTCGATGAATCACCGAATCCAGCAGCCGCTCTGGCCCCTCGTACCCGGCGGCGATGATCACGTCAGCGACCAGGTCGCGGGACTTTTGGGCGGCGTATTGCAGGGAGCCGACGCGCAGGTGCGAGGAGGCCGTGCGCACCACAATGCCCGCAGGCACCTGGCCTTGTTGGCGGATGACCTTCTCTCCAGTGCGTATCACCGCGAGCGCGCGTGTGGTTGGTATGCCGATGGCGTGCATGAATTCGCTGACGAGATACTCGCGGAGCATGGGGCCGATCGCGCCGAGTCCGTCGGAGCCGGGGCGGGAAAACGGGGTGAGCCCGGAGCCCTTGAGCTGTATCTCGCGTCCGTTGATGTCGCCGAGGAGCATCGCGCGGCCGTCGCCAAGCACTGGCACGAACTGGCCAAACTGATGCCCTGAGTAGGCAGTGGCGTGCCCGCCTGCGGCACCGGCGAGCCAGGCCACGCCGTCTCGGCTGCGCAGCCATTCGGCGTCGAGGCCGAGCTCCCGCGCGAGCGGTTCGTTGAGGACGATCAACTCGGCGTCAGGCAGGTCGGTTCCAGGTACGGGCACCGCCATGTCGGGCAGCGCGTCGGCGAATGTGTGGGCAAGCGTGGGCTGTTCCATGGGGCCAGCCTAGACTAGTGGGCCATGAGCATCGGCAAAGTCACACTCGTCGGAGGGGGCCCAGGCGAATGGGACCTGCTTACCATCCGCGGCCTGCGCGCACTCGAGGCCGCCGACGTGATCCTCACCGATCACCTCGGCCCCGCCAGCCAGCTAGAGCAGTTCCTTGATGTAAAGGGCAAGGTGCTTATCGACGTCGCGAAGCTCCCCTACGGCAAACAGGTCGCCCAAACGCGCACCAATGAACTGATGGTGGAGCACGCGCTCGCCGGCAAGCATGTCGTGCGCTTGAAAGGTGGCGACCCGTACGTCTTCGGGCGCGGGTTTGAAGAAGTACAGGCGTGTGCCGCGGCTGGCGTGCCGGTCACTGTCGTGCCCGGGGTGACCAGTGCGATCTCCGTGCCGGCCGCGGCTGGGGTGCCGGTGACCCAGCGCGGTGTGACGCACGCCTTCACAGTGGTCTCGGGGCACCTGCCGCCGGCGCATCCGAACTCGCTGGTGGACTGGGAGGCGCTCGCGCGCGTCGGCGGCACCATCTGCGTGATCATGGGCGTGCGCAACGTGCGTGCGATCGCGGAGACTTTGGTCGGCGCGGGCCTGGATCCGGCAACACCCGCGGTGGCGGTGCAGGAAGGCGAAACGGCCTCCCAGCGCGTGGTGCGCGCCACGGCGTCGACCTTGGCGGATGCCATGGAGGCAGAGTCGATCGCCTCGCCGGCGGTCTACGTGTTCGGGGAGGTCGCCGGCCTTGCGGACGCTCGATAGCCTGATCTGGGACACGGCACTTGCTGATGGGCTGCCGGACACGCTGCTGATCTGCCACGACCCGACGCTGGACCTGACCCGCCAGGCCGTGCAGGCGGGCCCGCGCGTGCTATTTTTGGATCCCGATTACGCGCGCAGCCAGGCCGCAGCGGCGCTCGGCGCGGAGATTGCGGGGGAGCGGCGGCTGGACGAGTTTCTCGTTGATGCTGTTGCTGGTGCTGGGGCCCGTGCTGCGGTCGGGCTCGGCGAGATGCCGAAGTCCCTGGCCCGGCTGGACTACCTTGCTCGCGCTATTGCCGGGGCGGGCTTTGACAGCGCGCGCCTGGTGCTCGGGGCGAACAACAAGCACCTCTCGCGCGGCATGAACACGGTGCTCGCCGATTCCTTCGACGAGGTGCACGGCTCCCGTGGGCGCGGCAAGTTCCGTTGCCTTGTTGCCTCCGGGCCGCGGGAGGTGGTGTACGAGCCGTTGGAGTCTGGTGGGCTGGTCGCATTCGGCGGCGTGTTCTCCGGTGCGAAACCCGACCGCGGCGGCGAACTGCTGCGCTCCTGCCTGCCGGAAGAACCGGGCCGTCTTCTGGACTTCGGCTGCGGCAACGGCTCGGTCAGCCGCGGCATCGCTGGCGCGGTCGCCACCGATTCGGATGCCGACGCCGTCCTCTCCGCCCGCGCCATCGGACTCCACACCACGTGGGACGACGCCGGCTCGCAGCTTTCGGACGCTGCCTTCGACACGATTGCGCTCAACCCGCCCTTCCACGAAGGCACCACCATCGACGCCACCCTGGTGCAGCACCTCCTCGACGCCGCCAAGCGCCTGCTCGCCCCCGGCGGCGCGCTGTACGTGGTGCACAACTCACACCTGCGCTACCGCGGTGAGGTGGAGCGACGCTTCGGCGAGGTGGATCAAGTCGCCCGCGACGCGACGTTTACGGTGCTGCGGGCGCGCCCTAGGCAGTAATCCGCCCCTGCAGGATCCGCGGCAGCGCCTCCGCCGCCGTCGCCGGCACGACCACGCTGGCCAGGTGCGACAGCTCCGTCGGCTGCGGGGTGACCTCCACGATCGGGATCTCACGCGCGTGCGCCATCAGCGGCAGCCCCGCGGCCGGGTAGACCACGCCGGAGGTGCCGACGATCAGCAGCGCGTCCGCCGTCTTCATCCGCCGCTCCGCCTCGACCCACTCGTCCTGCGGCAGCGCCTCGCCGAACCAGACCACGCCCGGGCGCACGAGCCCGCCGCAGACGGGACAGTGCGGCGGCGCGAGGCGCTCTACCGGCTCCTCCGGCAGCGTGATCGGTTCCTCGTACGGGGTGTCGCAGTCGGTGCAGCGAAAGGCAAACAGCGAGCCGTGCAGGTGCACCACGTCTTCGCTGCCCGCACGTTCGTGCAGGTTATCAATGTTTTGCGTCGTCACCGTCACCCCACGCGCCGCCGCAATCGCCCGGTGCCCCGCATTCGGCTCCGCGCGCTGCGCCAGCTGCGCCCGCCAGAGGTACCAGGCGTACATCGTGTCGGGGTCATCGTGCCATGCGCTTATCGACGCCATCGCCACCGGATCCACCTGCTCCCACACCCCAGTCACCGCATCCCGGTACGTAGCGATACCGCTATCCGCGCTCATGCCGGCACCGGTGAAGACTTCGACGTGGTTGGCGCTTGAGAGGATCTGGTGGGCGTCGATAAGCAATTGCTCCATGGCCCTAGTCTAGGGCGTCGATGAACTCCAGGGCCTGGTCTTTGTAGGTGAAGTTGTTGGTGGCGGTGACGGCGTCGCGCATGACATCGCGGTAGAAGGCGCGGTGGCGCGGGTCCTCCGCGTGCAGCTCGCGGGCGCGGCGGGCGGTCTCGGTGGGCAGCAGGCACTCGGTCGGCACGGCGTGAATGCCCAGGTGAGCGGCGCGGGCGCGGGCCTGGGCGGCCTCCATGCGGGTGGTGTAGGCGTGGTTCGGCTCGTAGGTCACCGCGCGGGCGAGGCCGTCTGCGGCGAGCTGCTCATTGACGAAGGTGTCACCTGCGAAGACGGCGGCGAGCTCGCGGCCGTAACGGTCCTCGCGCTCCTGGTCGTGCTCGAGGCGTACGCGGGTGCCGGGCGGGGCGAGCTCGGTGAGCCGATCCGTTGCTTCCTGGTAGAGGCATTCGCCCTGTTCAGGCGTGTCGATGTTGAGCAGGCGGACGCGGACAGTCTCCCCGTCGCGGTCGACGTCGAGGGTGTCGCCGTCGACGATCTTGGTTACCGTTGGCTGATTCTGGCAGGCGGCAAGGGTCGCGGCGGCGAGGATGGTGGCGATGAGGCGGAGCGGGCGCATGTGGGTCTCGCTTACATTATGGCGGCGAAGACGATGCACACCGCGAGAGACGTAACGAGCCCGATGCCCATCCGCCACAGGTAGCGGCGAGCGTGCTCGTGCGCCGTATTGATCTGTAGCTTGCTGGGGTTGGACGGGAATACTGCGATCGGTGCCGGGTCCTGCGGCTCGCTGTAGAAGCCCATGCCGACGGTGTAGCGGAAGTACTCGTTGCGGGTCTGTTCCGCCTCGTCTGTCGGGAGTACCAGGATCTGCTTGCCGGTGTTGACGGCCAACGCGATAGCGAGCACCACGACGCCGATGGTGAACACGATCCAGACCGCAGGCATCAGCCAGCCGGACGGGGCGAGGTTCGTCGACGAGAGCACGGAGAGACACGTGCACACCGACATACCAAGGATGGTTTGGGCGACGAACGTGGCGGTTTTATCGGTGAGTAGTTCGACGCGTTTTGCGTTGGCCTCGGAAAACGGGATCGGGGAGGTGGGCGGTACGTCCGCGGTGCGTCGGACCAGGGAACGCGGTGGCACGCAGAACGCGACCGCGACGGACAGGACCGCGCCAATCCAGATCAAGGCGGTCGCGGCGAGGAACGACTTTGGTTCGTACCGGTCGGGGTTGCCGGCGCCGTCGAAATGCACCGGGATCGGATCCGGGATGGAGTCCCACCGCAGCAGTACGTACGCCAACGTGGCGAGGTAGACGAAGATCGTTGTGGCGTAGTACTGGCGGGACTGCATGGTCTGAGGGTAGCAGGGGCGGATTGGCGTGGTTGCTGACTGTGGTTGCTAAACGGAGCTAGCTCCATTTGGAGCGCGGGCGGGTGGAAAACGCCTGGTCGCGGGTCGCCGAAACTCCTAAATGGAGCTAGCTCCGTTTGGGCCGCGGGCGGGTGGAAAATCCCTGGTCGTGGGTCGCCGAAACTCCTAAACGGCGCTAGCTCCATTTGGACCTCGGCAGGACCTTGGCAGGCCCGGCGCGGGGAGGAACCAGGACGGACCACTAGACGAAACAACCAATATGTAATAGAAAGAACAGTATGGATTCGAAACGGAAGCAGGAGCTGGCGAACAAGCTCATGGATAGTAATCGGCAAGAAGACAGGCTCGCACACCGGAAACGACCCGCGGCGTACCGCAAGGTCTCCACGCGGTTTTTCATCAGCGTGACGGAATGGAAGCAGCTGCGGTATCACGAAAAACGGTGGCTGGCGGCTTACGCGGTCGGTTGTACGGTGCCGCGGGCGGTGTTGTCGGGCCGGTCGGCGGCGCGGATCCTCGGGATTTGGGTGATCGCGACAACACCGGAGCCGGTGGAGCTGGTCGCGCAGCGGGGTAAGGCTCCGTCACGGAAGCAGTGGCCGCCGGGCGTGGTCTACCGCGACAGATCACCGGGCCACACGCCACCGCAAACCTTCGACCGGCTACGCACAACCGATGCGCTGACCACCGTCTTCGCCATCGCGCTGCGCCACGGCTTCGCGGAGGGCCTCGTCGCGATGGATTGGCTGCTTCGCGAGGGGATGCCGCGCTACCGGATCGAAGAAGCGGCCGCCCGTCTCGGCCGCGTCCGCAATATCGCGACCCTGCGCCAAGTCATCGCGCACGCGGTGGACAATTCGCTCTCGCCGTACGAGTCCTACGCCCGCGCGCTGCTGCTGCAGGCAGGTATCGGCGGTTGGCAGGTCAACGCGCGCATCACCATCCCGCCTCACCTGTACGTGGCTGACCTGCTGCGCGGCAGCCTCATCGTGGAGATCGACGGGGCGCAGAAATACGACGGCACCACCTTCGCCCCGACCGACACGGCGATCCGCGAGGAGCGCGAGCGCGAGAAGCACCTCCAGAACGCCGGTTATGTTGTGGTGCGGGTGTCGCCGGAGCAGCTGCTTGACGACGCCCACGGGTTCCTCACCACCGTCACCCGCATGCTCGGCTTCGCGGAAATGTACGTCACACGACCAGCGTGACCTGGGTGCCGTCGACTTCCGCGGTCATGCCGGCTTCGGTGGCGATGTGGGCGATGTCGTCGGGGGAGGTTGCGGTGGCGTCGTGAAGCGCAAGGGCCCTGGCGAGCTCACCCTTGTACTGCTTGTTGAAGTGGCTGACCACCTTGCGCGAGCCGTCGGGCTGGACGGATTCGACGCGGACGGTGGCCGCGCCGGGGACCGGGCCGAGCTTCTGGTAGGTGCCGGAGCGCAGGTCGACGATGAAGGGGAAGTCGGTAAGCACGTCGGTGATCGCGGTGCCCCACCGGGATTTCAGCGTGGCACCGCCGAGGCGTGCGCCACCCGAGAGCCGGTAGCGCGGGATCATATCACCAGCGCGCACGACACCGAAGAGCGCGGAGCCAATCGCGAGGCGCTCGAGGGCGGGTGTGGGGAGGGTGGGGGCAGACAGGGCGTCGAAAAGCACGCCGGTGTAGCGGAAAATGGCGGGCATGACCGGTGCCTCGGCGAGGTGCAGGTTTTCCTCGGCCTCGGCGCGCTTGGTGGCGGGGATCTTCAGCTGGGCCATCATCTCATCGACAGGAAGCAAAGCCAGATCCCGCATGAGCGCGCTGCGGACGGAGTCGAGCGCGGGGAAGGACACGCTCATCGGCGCGTCCTGGCCGCCGGGCGCTTTGGTCTCAGAAGGTGGGAGGACAATAAGCATGGCCCCCAACCTTAGCGCTAGGATAAACGCCATGATTACACGCCTTTCTCAGCTATTCCTGCGCACCCTGCGCGAAGACCCCGCCGACGCCGAAGTCCCCAGCCACAAGCTGCTGGTTCGCGCCGGCTACATCCGCCGCGCCGCGCCGGGCGTGTACTCCTGGCTGCCGCTGGGGCTGCGCACGATGCGCAAGATTGAGGGCGTGGTGCGCGAGGAGATGGACGCGATGGGTGGCCAGGAGCTGCTCTTCCCGGCACTGCTGCCGAAGGAGCCCTACGAGGCGACCAACCGCTGGGACGAGTACGGCGATGATCTCTTCCGCCTGAAGGACCGCAAGGGGGCGGACATGCTGCTCGGGCCCACGCACGAGGAGATGTTCACCCAGACGGTGAAGGACCTGTACTCCAGCTACAAGGACTTCCCGGTCACGCTGTACCAGATCCAGACGAAGTACCGCGACGAGGCGCGTCCGCGCGCGGGTATTCTGCGCGGCCGTGAGTTCGTGATGAAGGACAGCTACTCCTTCGACATGTCGGACGCGGGGCTCGATGCGTCGTACGCGAAGCACCGCGAGACCTACCAGCGCATCTTCGGTCGCGTGGGCATCCGCTACGAGATCTGTAAGGCGACCTCGGGTGCGATGGGTGGCTCGGCCTCCGAGGAGTTCCTGGCGTACAGCGAAAACGGCGAGGACACCTTCGTGGTTTCCTCGGCGGGCGACTACGCGGCGAACGTGGAGGCCGTCGTGACGGTCCCGCCGGCACCGACCCCGATCGAGGGCCAGCCGGAGGCGCAGGACTACGACACGCCTGCGTCGGAGACCATCGAGACGCTCGTGCAGTGGGCTAACGACGCTGGGGTGACAATCGACGGCCGCGCCGTCGAGGCCGCCGACACGCTCAAGTGCATGGTGATCAAGGTCGATGACCCGCGCGCAGCCGACGAGGACGGCAACAAGGTCGGCCCGCAGCTGACCGCCGTGCTGATCCCGGGCAACCGCGAGCTGGACGAGAAGCGCCTCGAGGCCTCCCTGGAGCCGGCGACCTTTGAGCTGGCCAGCGACGAGGACTTCAAAAACACCGACTTTTTGGTCAAGGGCTACGTCGGCCCGCGCGCGATGAACGCCAACGGCGTGCGCGTGCTTGCGGATCCGCGCGTGGTGGAGGGGTCGAGCTGGATTACCGGTGCGGACGCGCCGCAGAAGCACGTGGTGGGCCTGGTCGCCGGCCGCGACTTCACCGTCGACGCCTTCGTCGAGGCCGCCGAAGTCCACGAGGGCGACCCGGCCCCGGAGGGCAACGGCACCGTGCAGCTCGCGCGCGGCATCGAGCTGGGCCACATCTTCCAGCTCGGCCGCAAGTACACCGAGGCGATGGACGTGCAGATCCTGGACGAGAACGGCAAGCGCGCCGTGCCGACCATGGGTTCCTACGGCATCGGTGTCTCCCGCATGATGGCGGTCGTGGCCGAGCAGCGCCACGACGAGAAGGGCCTGGTCTGGCCGGTCGCGATCGCGCCGTACCAGGTGCACGTCGCGGTGGCCAACAAGGATGCCGCAGCCCTCGAGGCCGGCGATCGTATCGCCGCGGAGCTCTCGGACGCGGGGCTCGAGGTGCTTTTCGACGACCGCCCGAAGGTTTCCCCGGGCGTGAAGTTCAAAGACGCCGAGCTCCTCGGCATGCCGTTCATCGTGATCCTGGGCCGCGCGTTCGCGGACGGCAACGTGGAGCTGCGCATCCGCGGCGGCGAGACCCTCGAGGTCCCAGCCGACGAGATCGTGGAGAAGGTGCGCGAGCTGGTCGCGGAGCAGCTCGGGGCGTAAACCGAGCTACACGCGCTGCGCGTTCGCCGCGAGCTCCACGGCCAGGTGGCGGAAAACGTCCGACTGGGCGTGGGCGGCGGTGGCGCGCCACTGGTCGATGAGCGTTTGCTGCTGCGACTGCGCGTATGCGCCAGCCGAGGCCGCATCACTCGGGGCGGGCACGCCCTCGAAGTCGTAGCCGGGTGCCGCTTCCGGCACGTCGCCGCTTGGCTCGAGCGCTTCGCGAAGGGCGAGTGCGCGGGCATCGGAGGCTTCGCGGAGCTCGTCGAGTCGCGCATCCGTGGCGTCGTCGGCGTAGGCGGTGGCCATACCGAAGCCGTACTGGGCGGCGTACTCGGCGCGCAGCATCGCGCGGGCGGCCTCGAGGTCCTCCTCGTTGTCCAACGCCTCACCGTCTACGTCTGCCGCATCCGCTTCCTGGCCCGCGCGCAAGTCAATGGCCTGCGCCACCAGGAGGGTGACGGAGTCCTCGGGGACGTTCGCGGCGGCGTCGAGTAGCGCGGCGGTAGCTAGGTGGGCTGCAGCGGAAGGGTCGGCGTTGCCGGTGGCCTCGCCGGGGCCGCGCTCGATGGCACAGGTGGTGGGGACCTCCCCGGCCTCGGTGGTGCCGCAGAGACGCTCGGCCTCGTTGAAGAGTTGGGTGGCCTGGGTGTGTCGGGTGTGGGCCAACGTCGCGTCGTCAAGCACTTGCCCATCGGCGAAGGCCTGCTGCGCGAGCGCGATGAGCTCGGCGTTTGGGCGCGGCCCGACGATATCGAGCGCATCGCAGGCGGTAAGCGGCAGGGCACAAAGCGTGACGGCGAGGAGTTTCTTCACGCGGAAAACCGTACACGATAGGGTGGTGGGCATGGCTTTTCCTACACCTGAGCAGTTGCGCGCGCTGGTCGCGCCGATTGCCCGCAACCACGAGCTGGACGTCGAGCAGATTCGCGCGGTGCGCGCCGGCAAGAAATCGCAGGTGGTCATCGCGCTCGATGGCGACACGCCCCCGACCCTGGACGAGTTGGAGGTCGTCTCCAACGAGCTCAGCGAGCTTTTCGACGCCCACGAGGACGCCGGCGACCTCAACTTCGGTGCCGGCTACACCCTCGAGGTGACCACCCCGGGCGTGGACATGCCGCTGACCGAGCCGCGCCACTGGCGGCGCAACCGTGGCCGCGCCGTGGCGCTTCTCGACGCCGACGGCAAGAAGGAGCTCTGGCGCATCGGCGCGCTCGATGAGACCGAGACCCAGGTGGCACTGATCGAGCGCGGGGCGAAAGTGCCCGCGGTGCAGGCCCGGTTGGTTTCCGAAATGCCTAAGGCAGTGGTAGAAATTGAATTTAAAGCGCCGCCGGCAGCCGAGCAGGAGCTGGTCGACGCACCGTTCGACGAAGTAGTAGACGCGTAAGCCTGCACGAAGGCTTACCTGGGAGGAAGACAAGTGAATATTGACTTGAACGCGCTCAAGATGATTGAGGACAAGCAGGGCATCGAGGTCGACGACCTGCTGACCACCATCGCGAGCGCGCTGCTGTTTGCCTACCTGGATTACCGCGAGGTGGATCCGGGCGAAAACACCAAGTCGCGCGTGGACATCGACCCGGATACCGGCGATGTGCATGTCATGGTCAGCGAACTCGACGACGAGGGCGAAGTGCTCTCCGAATACGACGCTACGCCGGTCAACTTCTCCCGCATCGGTGCGCCCGCCGTGCGCGACGCCATCAAGCGTCGCCTGCGCGAGGTGGAGGCAGGCCGTGTTTACACCGAGTACTCCGAGTTTGAGGGCCGCGTGGTCTCTGGCGTGGTGCAGCGCGACGCGAACGCGGAGGCCCGCGGGCTGACGATCGTGCAACTGGGCACCGAGGCCGACCCACAGGACGGCATCCTGCTGCCCGCGGAGCAGATCCCGGGCGAGCGGCTCACCCACGGCGACCGCGTGAAGGCCTACGTGGTCGGCGTGAACAAGGGGGAGCGCAACGTGCAGGTCAACCTGTCGCGCACACACCCGGAGCTGGTCCGCGGCCTGTTCGCGCTCGAGGTGCCGGAGGTGGAAGACGGCTCGGTGGAGATCATCGCGATCGCGCGTGAGGCGGGCCACCGTTCCAAGGTGGCGGTGCGCGCCACCGTCAAGGGTGTGAACGCCAAGGGAGCCTGCATTGGGCCGCGCGGCTCGCGTGTGTCCAATGTCATGAAGGAGCTCGGCGGCGAGAAAATCGACATTATTGACTACTCCGACAACCCCGCGACCTACGTGGGCAACTCGCTGGCACCGTCGAAGGTGATCAAGGTCGAGGTGCTCGACGAGGAAGCCCAGGCGGCGCGCGTGACCGTGCCGGATTACCAGCTCTCGCTGGCGATTGGCAAGGAGGGGCAGAACGCCCGCCTCGCCGCGCGACTGACGGGCTGGAAGATCGATATTCACTCCGACGCGGCCACGGACTAGCGAATTTGTGGGCTGAAAATGACACCGGTGTGAGCCGATGTCGGCCCCGCTGAGCTTAGGAAGTATTTTTTAGCGCGGTTTTGGCGTAGGCTAGTACACGGCTTAATTCCCGCGTGCCGTGTCACGCCCGTGCCGGTGCAGAAGCGGGTATCTGGCCGGTGAGCAAACGCGAAGCGTAAAGGAAGGTGCTGGATGAGTGATGCGCGAAAGCGTCCCATCCGTACCCGTACCTGTATCGCCACGCGTGAGACACTGCCAGATACGCGCCTGCTGCGGCTCGTGCAAGACCCGGACGTTCCCGGCCGCATTGTGGCCGACCCAGCCCGGAAGTTGCCGGGCAGGGGAGCGTGGATCACACCCACGCGGGACGCACTCGAGCTGGCGGAACAGCGGCGTGCCTTTGCACGCGCTTTCCGTCTGTCCACTCCGGTGGACCTAGGTCATGTACACACGTACCTCGCCACACTGGCGAAAGACCCAACGCAAGTAAGGAAGACCGAACACTGATGAGTACACAACCGTGAAGCAGCATCAGCGATGAAAGTCATTGACCACGTCTAGGGGTCGGTACCCGTAACCGGGCACCGCGCTCCTAGCACAAACTACAAGGAGACACGTGCCCGGAAAGTTACGAGTACACGAGCTTGCAAAGAAGCTTGGAGTTACGAGTAAGGAACTGCTCGCCACGCTCAAGGAGCAGGGCGAGTTTGTGAAGACCGCCTCGTCGACGATTGAGTCGCCGGTTGTGCGGAAGATGACCGCGTTCTACGAAGCGAAGAACGAAGGACAGAACGCGGACAACGAGCCGAAGGAAGACAAGGCTGCGAAGCCTGCGGTGCCGAAGCCAGGCAAGGCTGCGAAGCCCGCAGCACCGAAACCCGGCCAGGCTGCCAAGCCTGCCGCGCCGAAACCAGGTCAGGCCGCCAAGCCTGCGGCACCCAAGCCCGGCCAGGCCGCAAAGCCTGCCGCGCCGAAGCCAGGCCAGGCCGCCAAGCCCGCAGCACCGAAGCCAGGTCAGGCTGCGAAGCCCGCGGCACCCAAGCCCGGCCAGGCCGCAAAGCCTGCTGCGCCGAAGCCAGGACAGGCTGCGAAGAAGGACGCCCCGACGCCCGGTTCTATGCCGCGCCCGGTGGCAAAGCCGGGTGGGCGCCCGAAGGTAGCCAACAACCCGTTTTCCTCGAACTCCTCCGCACCGCGCCCGGCACCGCGTCCGGGTGGTGGCCGCGGTGGGCAGGGCCAGGGCGGCGGCCGTGGCCGTGGTGGCCAGGGCGGTGCACGCCCGGGTCAGGGATCCCAGGGCCAGGGCGCACCGCGTCCGGGCGGCAACCGCTCCGGCGGTGGACGTCGTCCGTCGCCGGCCGATATGGCGGCCGCGCCCTCGCCGAAGCAGATGCCGGCGAAGGCTGCCGGTTCCCGTAATGGTCGCGGCGGTGGCGGCGGCCGTGGTCGCGGTGGCGGTCCGGGTGGCCCGCCGCGCGGTGGCGGCTTCCGTGGACGCGGCGGTCGTCGCGGCGGTACCGCGGGTGCATTCGGGCGTCCGGGTGGCGCACCGGGGCGTCGTCGTAAGTCGAAGGGCCAGAAGAGGGCCGAATATGAGGAGATGCACAAGCCGAACGTGATCGGTGGCGTGCGTCTGCCTGACGGCGACGGCAAGACGGTTCGCCTGCGTCAGGGCGCGACCCTGTCGGACCTGGCGGAGAAGATCAATACCGATGCATCCTCCCTGGTCCAGGCGCTGTTTAACCTGGGCGAGATGGTCACGGCGACGCAGTCGGTCTCCGAAGAGACGCTGCAGCTTTTGGGTGCCGAGATCAACTACGAGGTGCAGATCGTTTCGCCGGAGGACGAGGACCGCGAGCTGCTCGAGTCCTTCGACCTGCAGTTCGGCGAGGATGAGGGCGGCGAAGAGGCGCTCGAGCAGCGCCCGCCGGTGGTGTCCGTCATGGGCCACGTCGACCACGGTAAGACCCGCCTGCTGGACTCGATCCGCAAGGCCAACGTCGGTCGCGGCGAGGCCGGTGGCATTACCCAGGGCATCGGCGCGTACCAGACCGAGGTGGAGCTCGACGGCCAGCAGCGCAAGATCACCTTCCTGGATACCCCGGGCCACGAGGCGTTTACCGCCATGCGTGCCCGCGGTGCGAAGTCCACGGACTTGGCTATTCTGGTCGTTGCCGCGGACGACGGCGTCATGCCGCAGACCGTGGAGGCGATCAACCACGCCAAGGCCGCAGACCTGCCGATCGTGGTCGCAGTCAACAAGGTGGATAAGCCGGAGGCGCAACCGGACAAGATCCGTGGCCAGCTCACCGAGTACGGGCTGATCCCGGAGGAGTACGGCGGCGACACCATGTTCATCGATATCTCGGCCAAGCAGGGCACGGGTATCGACGACCTGCTGGAGGCCGTCCTGCTCACCGCCGATGCGGCGCTCGAGCTGACGGCAAACCCGGACATGGACGCCCAGGGTGTGGCCATCGAGTCCCACCTGGACCGCGGCCGCGGCCCGGTCTCCACCGTCATCGTCCAGCGCGGTACGCTGCGCGTCGGCGACTCCATCGTGGTGGGCGGCAACTTCGGCCGCGTGCGCCGCATGGTCGACGAGTGGGGCGACGACGTCGAAGAGGCAGGACCGTCCCGCCCGGTCCAGGTCCAGGGCCTCAACGGTGTCCCCGGCCCGGGCGACAACCTGCTCGTGGTCGAAGACGACCGCGTCGCACGTCAGATCGCGGCGCAGCGTGACGCGCGTCAGCGTGCCGCCATGCAGGCGCGCACGAAGAAGCGCGTGTCCCTGGAGAACCTGGATCAGGCGCTCAAGGAGACCAACCAGCTCAACCTCATCCTCAAGGGCGACAACGCCGGTTCGGTGGAGGCCCTGGAGGAGGCACTGCTCAAGATCGAGGTGGACGACGAGGTGGAGGTGAACATCATCGACCGTGGTGTCGGTGCTGTCACCCAGACCAACGTGGTGCTCGCTGCCGCATCCGATGCGGTCATCGTGGCCTTCAACGTCCGCGCCGAGGGCAAGGCCACCGAGGAGGCCAACAACGAGGGTGTGGAGATCCGTTACTACTCGGTCATCTACGACGTCATCGATCAGGTGGAGGCAGCGCTCAAGGGCATGCTCAAGCCGATCTACGAAGAGCGCGAGATGGGTGCCGCGGAGATCCGCCAGATCTTCAAGGCGTCCGCCGTCGGCCTCATCGCGGGCTGCATGGTCACCGAGGGCAAGGTCAAGCGCGGTGCCAAGGTGCGCCTGGTCCGCGACGGCAACGTCATTACTCCGGACGCAACGATCGAGTCGCTGCGCCGCGAGAAGGACGATGTCACCGAGGTAGCCAAGGGTTACGAGTGCGGTATGGTGCTGTCGTACCCGGATATCCAGGTCGACGACCAGATCCAGGTCTACGAGATGGTCGAGGTTCCGCGCGACTAAGCGGGATTATTCGCCGGCTCCATACGGTTGGCGTGAGTAGACACGAAAAGCGGTGCCCCCTTCCCGGCGTTGTGCCGGGGCGGGGGCGCTGTGGCGTCGATAAGCAGTGCAAGCGTCTAAGCTTGAAAGGACGCTGACGAGACACAAGGAGATGATGACATGGCTGACAACCCGCGCGCGCAACGCTTGGCGAAGCAGATTCACGCGATTGTTGCTTCCGCGATCGAGCGAGAGGTCAAAGACCGGAGGTTGGAGCTGGTCACCGTCACCGATGTCCGCGTGACCGGCGACCTGCACGACGCGACCGTCTACTACACGGTGCGCGGCCGCGAGATCGATGATGAGCCGGATTACGAGCAAGCCGCGGAGGCGCTGCACCGCGCCCGCGGTCAGCTGCGCAAGATCGTCGGGGACCAGCTCTCCGTGCGCTTTACGCCGACGCTCGCCTTCGAGCTGGACACCGTGCCGGAGGCCTCCGCGCGGATGGAGGAGTTGCTCAACCGTGCGCGTGCCCGCGACGAGGAGACCGCGCGCCTTCGCGAGGGCGCGAAGCCGGCCGGCGAGGACAACCCGTACAAGACGGACGGGGATAGCGACGCAGGGACTGGCGCGTAAATGGGCGCACTGTTCCCGGGCGCGGAAGCACAGTTCACCGAGATCGCCGAGGTGCTGCGCGCGGCGAAGAAGGTCTCGGTAGTCGCACACATCAAGCCGGACGCGGATGCGGTTGGCTCGGCGTGCGGTCTGACCGCGGGGCTGCGCTCGCTGGGTATCGACGCGCACGTGTTCATCGGCCAGACCTACCCGCACCCCGAGAACCTGCTCACGGTTCCTGGAGTCGACGAGATCACCTACGGTGGGCAGCTGCCGGAGGACGGGCTCGTGGTCACGGTGGATTGTGCGTCGGTGGACCGCACTGGGCTGTTTCGTACGCAGATCGCGGACGACCCCTCGCGCGTGGTGGTGATTGACCACCACGAGACCAACCCGGCGTTCGGCGCGCACAACCTTATCGTGGACTCGGAGTCCACCACGACGATTATCCGCGAGCTCTTCGACTACCTGGGCGTGGAACTGGATCACGACATGGCGTACTGCCTGTACGCGGGCCTGGTCACCGACACGGGGAACTTCCGCTGGGGTACGCCGCGTATGCACCAGCTGGCGGGCGAGCTGATGGGTTACGGCCTTGATACGCGCCAGATTTCCCTGGAATTGACGGACAAGGCGAGCGCGCGAGACCTGCAGATCATGGGCGGGGTGCTTGCTGATTTGCAGAACTTCCGCGAGGAGGGACTTAAGCTCAGCGTCTTCACCATCCGTGCCGAGGCGCTGGCGCGGATGAGCCAGACCACCGTGGAGGCGATCATCGATTACGCCCGCGCGCTCGAGGGTACTGATGTGGGCATGGTGCTGAAGCAGAATGGGCCGAAGCGCTGGGCGGTGTCGCTGCGCTCGAGCGTGATCGACGTGTCCAAGCTCGCGCAGCGTTTCGGCGGCGGCGGGCACGTCCCGGCGGCAGGGTATACCGCGCACGGCTCGCAGGATATGGTGGTGCGCGACCTGATCGCGGCGCTGCCGACTCGTGAGGAGCGCGCCGCGCACTAGGGCGGCGGGCAGAGCCCGAAGCCCGTGAAGATTTGTACCGCACTCAACTTGAAGTAGAAGGAGCGTGCGCGTGGCAGCGAAGTCCACATCACATTCATCGACTCATCCGCAGGCGAACCGGGGGCCGGAGGTCAGCGCGCGTACGATCCTGGGGCTCGCGCTGCCGGCGCTCGGTGTGCTCGCGGCCAACCCGCTCTACCTGCTGCTGGATACCGCGGTGGTGGGCCGTTTGGGCACCGCGCAGCTGGCGGCGCTGGCCGCCGGCACCACGATCCAGTCGACGGTGACCACCCAGTTGACCTTTTTGTCCTACGGCACCACCGCACGCAGTTCTCGACTGTATGGGGCGGGCAAGCGCGACGCTGCGATTGCCGAGGGTGTGCAGGCGACCTGGGTTGCGGTGCTGGTTGGCCTATGCCTGGCCACGATCATCTGGCTGTTTGCCGAGCCGATCGCGTTCGCGCTGACCAACGACCATGCCACGGCGGCGCAGGCCGCGACCTGGATGCATGTGGCCGCGATTGCCATCCCGCTGACGCTGATCATCATGGCGGGCAACGGCTGGATGCGCGGAATCCAAAATACCCGCCTACCTTTCCTGCTCACGCTGTGCGGCCTGGTGCCGGGCGCGCTCATTCTGCCGGTGCTGGTGCACCGCTTCGGGCTGGTCGGCTCGGCGGTGGCCAACGTGATCGGGATGGGGATTACCGCCACACTCTTCCTCGTGGTGCTCATCCGCGAGCACAAGGGGTCCTGGGCACCACGCTGGGCGGTCATGCGCGACCAGCTGGTGCTCGGCCGCGACCTCATCCTGCGTTCGCTGTCCTTCCAGATCTCTTTCCTGGCGGCGGCAGCTGTCGCCGGCCGCTTCGGTGTGGCCACGCTCGCCGCGCACCAGATCCTGCTGCAGTTGTGGAACTTCCTCACGCTCGTGCTCGATTCGATGGCGATCGCCGCGCAGACCCTCACCGGCGCTTCGCTCGGCAAAGGCCGCGTCGCCGAGGCGCGCTCGGTGGGCGCGCAGGCCACCCGCTTCTCGGTCGGCTTCGGCGTGGTGCTCGCCACGATCTTCGCGCTTTTCGACGCCCCACTGAAGTCCATCTTCACCCGAGACGGTGCCGTCCTCGACGCCCTGGTCACCCCGTGGTGGCTGCTGATCGCGATGATCCTGGTTGGAGGCGTGGTTTTCGCCCTCGACGGCGTGCTGCTGGGTGCCTCGGACGCGGCGTTTTTGCGTAACCTGACGATCGTGTCCGTGCTCGGTGCGTTTTTGCCGATTACGTTGCTTTCCGTCACCTTCGGCTGGGGGCTGACCGGCATCTGGGCAGGCCACCTCGCCTCGGTGGTGCTGCGCCTGGTGGGCGTGGTGATCCGTTTCCGTGGGGATAAGTGGGCGCGGACTGGGGCGACCGCGCGGGCGTCGTAAAGCGGCAGAAAGAGAGGAGCCGAGAATGAGCACCACACTGTGGGCCGTGAGCGATCTGCACGCGGCCGTAAAACGCAACGGGCCGAAGATCGACGCCATCCAGCCGCGCGACCCCTCCGACTGGCTGATCGTGGCCGGCGATGTCGCCGAGCGCTTGGAGCTGATCGTGCAGGTGATGGAGCAGTTGGCGCAGCGCTTCGACACGGTGATCTGGGCACCGGGCAACCACGAGCTTTTCTCGCGCTCTGCGGATCGCTACCGCGGCCGCGACAAATACACGGCGCTGGTGCAGGCGATGCGCGAAATCGGCGTGATTACGCCGGAGGACCCGTACCCGCAGTTCGGCGGCGTGACCATCGCCCCGCTGTTTACCCTCTACGACTACTCCTTCCGCGGCGCGAACATGACGGTGGAGGAAGCGATCGAGGCCGCGCACGAGAAGAACATCGTGATGACGGACCAGTTCGCCATCGCCTCGTTTGTCGACGTCCGCGCGTGGTGCTGGGACCGACTCGCCTACACCACCAAGCGGCTTTCCCGTATCAGCGGGCCGACGATTTTGATCAACCACTGGCCGCTCGTGCAGGAGCCGACGCTGCGCATGCAGTGGTCAGAAATCGCCTTGTGGTGCGGGACCCGGCACACCCGCTCCTGGCCGAAGCGCTACAACGCGCAGGCTGTGATTTATGGGCACCTGCACATGCCCGGGGTGATGGAGATCGACGGCATTGAGCACATCGAGGTTTCCCTGGGGTATCCACGCGAGTGGGAGCGCTTCCCGCGTCGCCACCCCTTCCCATACCCGGTGATGGAGGTGGGAGCGTAGATGCAGAACCTGGCACTGTTTCCGCCAGAGGCGCGCTTTGTCTACCTGCGCACCGACGGCGGCAACGACTTGAGCAAGTACGAAAACCTCCTGCCGAGCGAGCAGGCGCAGGTCAGCTGCGCGGTTGATCTGCGCAAGGGCGAGTTTGGCGACGCCCGCTGGTGCGCCCACGAAGCACTGAAAGAACTCGGCTGCGAAAACGCCGGGGCCATCCTGCGCGGGGAGAAGGGCATGCCGCTGTGGCCGGAGGGCTACACCGGCTCGCTGACGCATACCATCGGCTTCCGCGCTGCGGTGGCCGCGCCCACCAGGTGGGTGCGCTCCATGGGCTTAGACGCAGAACTTGCCGAGCCGCTGCCGGAAGGCGTGCTGGCTGCGATTACGCGCGGTGACGAGTACGAGATGGTGCGCGGGATGCAAGCCGACGGCTTCGAGTGGGCCGACCGGCTGCTGTTCTGTGCGAAGGAGGCCACCTACAAGTGCTGGTTCCCCATGACGCGGCTCTTCCTCGACTTCGACGAGGCGGACATCTGTTTGCGCCCGGACGGCACCTTCGTCTCCTACATCCTGGCCCGGCCCACGCCCACGCCTATGTTTGAGGGGCGCTGGGTGGTGGGCGACGGCTACGTGATCGCCTCGGCCTTTGTGTGTTAGCTGAGTCTGTTAGCCGAGCGTCGCCGGACGCGCGACAAACACGGTGGCCAGGCGTTTGCCTTGCTCTTTGACTAAGGCGACCACGCGCCCGTCCGGGCCCTTCGCGGCGTGGATGCCGTCGAGCCCGCGGGGTGTCAGCCACTTGCCCAGCGCGAGCGCGTCGTACTCGTCTGCGGTGACCTCGAGCACAGGCCAGGCGCGCAGCTGCGCTTCGTCGAGGGGCAGTGAAAGACTGGGGGAGTCTTGGAGGGTGGCCAGCGGCGTGGCGTCGGCAAGCGAAAATGCCCCGACGGACTCGCGGCGCAGCTGGGTGAGGTGGCCGCCGACGCCGAGCGCGGTGCCGAGGTCGCGGGCGAGCGCGCGGATGTAGGTGCCGGAGGAGCAGTGGACGCGCACGTCGACGTCGATAAACGGGCCCTCCCGACGGATCGCACCGATGTCGAAGCTGAAGATGGTGACCGGGCGGGCCGGGATGTCGACGTCTTTGCCCTCGCGGACGAGCTCGTGGGCGCGCTTGCCGTCGATCTTGATTGCGGAGACCGCGGTGGGCTTCTGCATGATCTCGCCGGTAAGCGCTTCGATTTCGGCTTCGATCTGCGCATCCCTGATGCGCGAGGCGTCGTGAGTGGCGGTGACCTCGCCCTCAGCGTCGTCGGTGGTGGTGGACTGGCCGAGCCGGATGGTGGCGGCGTAGCGCTTGTCGTTGGCCACGAGGTGGGCGAGCAGCTTGGTGCCGCGCTCGATGCCCACGACGAGCACGCCGGTGGCCATGGGGTCCAGCGTGCCGGCATGGCCCACCTTGCGGGTGGAAAAGGCGCGGCGCAGCTTCGCGACGACATCGTGGCTCGTCATGCCTGCAGGCTTGTCTACCACGACGATTCCAGAGGTTGCGAGGGGATCTGTCATGGTTTTCAAGTATGCCGTACGCTATTGCGCGTGGATATTTTGCACGGGCTTTCAGACGTTCCCGAACACCTCACCGAAGGCGGCAGCGTCGTCACCATCGGCGTGTTCGACGGGGTGCACCGGGGCCACCAGCTGCTGATCACCACCGCGGTGGAAAAAGCGAAAGCACAGGGTGTGCCCAGCGTCGTCATGACTTTCGACCCGCACCCGGTGGCAGTCTTCGCGCCGGAGCGCGCCCCGCTGGCGCTGTTGAGCTTGGAGGAGCGCGCCCGCCAGATCGAGGCGCTGGGCGTGGACTACCTGCTGGTCATCGACTTCCGCAAGGAGCTCGCGGGCGATAGCACCGAGCACTACGTCACCGGGGTGCTGCAGGGCACGCTCGGTGCGCGCGAAGTGGTCGTCGGCGAGAACTTCACCTTCGGCAAGGACGCCGCCGGCACCGCGCAGACGATGGCGCAGCTCGGGGAGCGCTTCGGGCTTGAGGTCACCATCGTGCAGCTGCTTAACGACGGCGACGTGCGCATCTGCTCCACCGCCATCCGCGACGAACTCACCGCCGGCAACATCAGCGTGGCCACCGACTACATGGGCAGGCCATTTTCGGTGATCTCGACCATCGAGCGCGGCGCGGGCCGCGGCGGCCGCGAGCTGGGATACCCCACGGCGAACCAGTACGTCGAGGATGTCTCCGCGCTGCCGGCCGACGGGGTCTACGCTGGCTGGCTCACCATCATTGACACCGCACCGATCGACGGCGATGTGAAACCGGGCGTGCGCTACCCGGCTGCGATCTCGGTCGGCACCAACCCGACGTTCGGGGACACGCGCCGCAGCGTGGAGTCCTACATCTTGGACCGCGACGCGGACCTCTACGACCGGATGGCGCGCGTGGAGTTCGTGGACAAGGTCCGTGACATGGTGAAATTCAACTCCGTCGAGGAACTGTTGGAGAACATGGCGCGCGACGTTGAGCGCACGCGCGAGATCCTCGGCGTGAAGTAGCATGTCCTAAAAGCCCCGTACGTCAGCGAAAGGACGCGAACCCATGTCACGCAAGCTCATCTTGGATCTGGACACCGGCATCGACGACGCGCTGGCGCTTGCCTACGCGCTCGGCTCCGAGGACGCCGAGCTCATCGGCGTGACGTGTACCTACGGGAATGTGACGGTGGAGCAGTCCGTGCGCAACACGCTCGCGCTTTTGGAGCTGTTTGGCCGCACCGACGTGCCCGTGTTCGCTGGCCCGGGCCACGCACGTGCGAAGGACTCGTTCACAGTCCAGGAGATCTCCGCGTTCATCCACGGCACAAACGGCATCGGCGAGGTGGAGATCCCTGATGCCGCACGCGGGGTAGAGGAGACCTCTGCGGTGGACTTCCTTATCGACTCGGTGGAGGCTTACGGCGATGACCTGGTGATCGTGCCGACTGGCCCGTCGACCACGATTGCCGCGGCGATCGAGGCCTCCAACGTCTTCCGAGACAACGCCCACATCGTGATGATGGGTGGCGCGCTGACCGTGCCTGGCAACGTCAACGCCTGGACGGAGGCGAACATCAACCAGGACCCCGAGGCCACGGATCTGATGTTCCGGAGCCTGCGCGACGTCACCATGATCGGCCTCGACGTCACGCTCCAGACGCTGTTGACGCGGACGGAAACTGCGCAGTGGGAAAAGCTTGGCACGCGCGGCGGAGACTTCCTCGCGGCCGCCACGAACTACTACATCGACGCGTATAAGACGACCTCCCCGCACCTGGGCGGGTGCGGGCTGCACGACCCGCTGGCAGTCGCGGTCGCGCTTGACCCGAGCTTGATGGACACCCTCGGGATCAACATGAAGGTCGACACCGAGGGGCCGACCCGCGGGCGCACGATCGGCGACGAGACCCGACTGAACGACCCGGACAAGCATGCCGCCGTGGCCGTGCGCGTGGACACCGCGCGCTTCCTCGACGAGCTCATGCAGCGACTGACCACTTTGGCTTCTGCCACCCCGGTCGTGTAAGCTCTTTCGAGGTCTTGCGCCAATCGACTGCGGTTCGCGGCAGTTGCGGTGCAGTACAAGACTTTTGATCTAGAGCGCGAACTGAAATACCAAGGAGCATGCTCATGGCACTGTCCACTGAGAAGAAGGCTGAGATCCTCAAGGAGTTCGGCCTCCACGAGACCGACACCGGTTCCCCGGAGGCACAGGTTGCGCTGCTGACCGAGCGCATCAACAACCTGACCGAGCACCTGAAGGACCACAAGCACGATCACCACTCCCGTCGTGGTCTGCTGCTGCTGGTCGGCCGCCGTCGTGGCCTGCTGCAGTACCTGCGCGAGAACAACGTTGAGCGCTACCGCGACCTCATCGCTCGCCTTGGCCTGCGTCGTTAAGCGACTTCGCACCTTTCACCCGCCGCACCCAGCCTTCTGGGGCGGCGGGTTTTGCGTTTCCGTGAGATCTGAAGCTGCAATACGTGCAGGTGCTGGTAGAATGTGTGCCGTTGCAAAATGAACGCGATACCCGGCGGCACCGATGACCGCCTTGTCAAGACCCAAGGAGAGGGATCTTTTGAGCAGCTTTAGCCCCAAAAACTCGTACGACGTCCACGTCGATGAGGAGTTTGGCATCACCGAAGCCGTTGCCACGCTGGACAACGGCGACTTTGGTACCCGCACCATCCGTTTCGAGACAGGCCAGCTGGCCCGCCAGGCCGACGGCTCGGTGACCACCTACCTGGACGAGGACACGATGATGCTGGCCACCACCACCGCATCGAACCAGCCTCGCGAGGGTTTCGATTTCTTCCCACTCACCGTTGACGTCGAAGAGCGCATGTACGCCGCGGGCCGCATACCCGGCTCGTTCTTCCGCCGCGAGGGCCGCCCGTCCACGCAGGCGATCCTGGCCTGCCGCCTGATCGACCGACCGCTGCGCCCCACCTTTGCCAAGGGCCTGCGCAACGAGGTGCAGTGCGTGATCACTGTGCTGTCGATGGCACCGGACGAGTACTACGACGTCGTCGCCATCAACGGCGCGTCCGCCGCGACCCAGCTGTCCGGCCTGCCGGTCTCCGGCCCGGTCGGTGGCGTGCGCATGGCGCTGATTGCCGACGATAAGCACCCGCAGGGCCAGTGGGTCGCCTTCCCGAACGCGGCGCAGCACGAGCGCGCCCTGTTCGAGATGGTCGTCGCCGGCCGCATGGTCGAGCGCAAGGACGGCAAGAAGACCCGCGAAGACGTCGCCATCATGATGGTCGAGGCCGGCGCGGGCGTCAACGTGGTCAAGCTGGTCAAGGAGGGCTTCCCGGCCCCGACCGAGTCCACCGTGGCAGAGGGCCTGGAGGCGGCGAAGCCGTACATCCGTACCCTGGCCAAGGCACAGGCCGACCTGGCCGCAGAGGTGGGCAAGGAGACCAAGGAGTTCACGCTCTTCCCGCCGTACTCCGACGAGGTGTACAAGCAGTTGGAGAAGAAGGCCGCCAAGAAGCTGGGCAAGATCATGACGATCAAGTCCAAGGCGGAGCGCGAGGATGCCTCCAACGAGTACATGGAGGAAATCGAGGAGTCGCTGCTGGACAAGTTCGACGTGGACGAGGATGATCAGGAATACGCCGCCACCTCGAAGGAGATCCGCGCCGCCTACAACGCAGTGCAGAAGAAGATCGTGCGTGAGAAGATCCTGAAGGAGGGCTTCCGCATCGACGGCCGTGGTGTCAACGACATCCGCGACCTGGAGGTCGAGGTCGAGCTGATCCCGCGCGCCCACGGCTCCGCCCTGTTTGAGCGCGGCGAGACCCAGATCCTCGGCGTGACCACCCTGGACATGCTGAAGATGGAGCAGCACATCGACTCCCTGCACCCGGAGGATTCGAAGCGCTACATCCACCACTACAACTTCCCGCCGTACTCCACCGGCGAGACTGGTCGCGTCGGTTCGCCGAAGCGCCGCGAGATCGGCCACGGCGCACTCGCAGAGCGCGCGCTGCTGCCGGTCATTCCCACCAAGGAGGACTTCCCGTACACCATCCGCCAGGTCTCTGAGGCGCTGGGCTCCAACGGCTCGACCTCGATGGGTTCGGTCTGCGCGTCCACGCTGTCGCTGTACAACGCAGGCGTGCCGCTGGCTGCACCGGTGGCCGGCATCGCAATGGGCCTGGTCTCTGGCGAGGTTGAGGGCGAGACCAAGTACGTCGCACTGACCGACATCTTGGGTGCCGAGGACGCTTTCGGCGACATGGACTTCAAGGTGGCAGGTACCACCGAGTTCATCACCGCGCTGCAGCTGGACACCAAGCTCGACGGTATCCCGTCCGACGTGCTGGCCGCAGCCCTGGACCAGGCCTACGAGGCACGCGAGACCATCCTGGAGACCATGGCCGAGGTTATCGAGGGCCCGGACGAGATGAACCCGCTCGCACCGAAGATCACCACCGTCACTGTTCCGGTGAACAAGATCGGCGAGGTCATCGGCCCGAAGGGCAAGATGATCAACTCGATTACGGAGGAGACCGGCGCGGACATCAGCATCGAGGATGACGGCACGATCTACGTCTCCGCAACCGAGGGCTCGGCAGCGGACGCGGCGATTGAGAAGATCAACGCGATCGCCAACCCGCAGATGCCCAAGGTGGGCGAGCGCTACCTGGGCACGGTGGTCAAGACCGTCGCCTTCGGCGCGTTCGTCTCCATCCTGCCGGGCACCGACGGCCTGATCCACATCTCCAACCTGGGCGGCAACACCCGCGTGGAGAAGGTCGAGGACGTGATCAACGTCGGCGACAAGGTCGAGGTGGAAATCCGCGACATCGACAATCGCGGCAAGATCTCCCTGGTTCCCGTGGAGGACTAGTCCCCACCGCCTTTGAGCGATAGTGAAAACGCCTTCCGCAATGTGAACTGCGGGAGGCGTTTTCTCGTGCGCGCATGTGCGCGGACGCGCTAGGGGAGGAAGCGCAGCTTCTTGCCCAGGTTCAGCGCGGTGCTGAGCAGCGTGCCGTAGTACTTGCGCGGCAGCTGGGACGGCCCACGCATCGGCATGATGCGCTGCTCGGAGATGTTCTTCGGTTCCGTGTACTTGGTCAGCCCCTCGGCACCGTGGCGACGGGACAGGCCGGACTGCTTCACGCCACCCAGCGGGGTGGAGATGGCGGCCCAGGTGGAGGCGTAACCGTCGTTGATGGTCACGCTGCCGGACTCGATGCGCTTCGCCAGCGCCCACGCGGTCTTGGGCGCGCCGAAGACAGAGGCATTGAGCCCGTAGTCGAGCGAGTTGGCCAGCTCAACGGCCTCATCCATGTCGCGGACGTGCTGGACGTAGACCACCGGACCGAAGACTTCCTGGGTTTCCAGGTCGGTGTCCGGGCCCAGGTCGGTCAAGATGGTGGGGGCGAAGTGGTACGGGCCGATATCCGGGCGGGCCTTGCCGCCGGTGATGAGGGTGGCACCCTTGGAAAGCGCGTCGTCGACAAACGCTTGCACTCGGTCGAGCTGATCCTGGTTGATCAGCGAGCCCATCTCGTAGTCCCAGTTCAGACCCGAGCCGAGCGTGATGGACTCGGTGGCCTTGCGGAAAGCGTCGATGAAGCGGTCGAAGATGGCGTCGGGCACGTAGATGCGCTCGATGGAGACGCACAGCTGGCCGGAGTTGGAGAAGCACGCAGTGGCGATGGTGTTGGCGTGCTTCTCGATGTCCGCGTCGGGCGCAATCAGCATCGCGTTCTTGCCGCCCAGTTCCGCGGAGTAGCCCACAAGGCGCTCGCCGACGGTTTCGCCGAGGATCTTGCCGGTCTGGGTCGAGCCGGTGAACATAAGGTAGTCGCACTGCGTGGAGATAGCGTGGCCGACTTCCCGGCCGGAGCCGGTGACGATCTGGAAAAGCTCGCGCGGCAGGCCCGCCTCAATGAGGAAGTGCAGCGCGATGAGGTTGGAAAATGGGGTCTGCCAGTCAGGCTTTGCGACGATACCGTTACCGGCAATCAGCGCCGCGATCGCATCAGACACGCCGAGGGCGAGCGGGTAGTTCCACGGGCTGATCTGGCCGACGATGCCCTTCGGCACGCGCTGCTCGACCGTCTTGGAGATCACCGGGAAGGCGCCGGCACGCTTGGTGTCGGAGAGCAGGCCTTCCGCCTTGTTGCAGTAGTAGCGGGCGTTGTTGAGTACGTCGAGTACTTCGTCGAACGCTGCGGTGCGGTCCTTGCCGGTCTCCAGCTGGACGACGTCTGCCAAGAGGTCCTGGTTGCGGTAGACCAGGTCGTGGAAGCGGGAGAGCACTTCGACGCGCTCGCTGATCTCGCGGGCGGCCCACTGCTTCTGGGCTACGCGGGCACGGCGGAAGGCTTCGTCGACATCAGCCTTGGTGCCAACGCCGACCCAGCCGATGGGCTCGTCGACAAACGGGGAGGTCACCTCTTGGCGCTCGCCGTTGTAGAGCGAGCCGGTGGCGTGGTTGGAGGTGAGGTTGAGCAGCATCTCGTGGAAGTGCTCCGGCAGCGGTTGTGCCTTCAGACGACGAATTGGCATGGGAAATACTCCAGTTAAAAGATCGGGTGTGGGCAAGGACTCACGCCCCAGGTTGCGGGTGTGCGAACCTGGGGCGTGGAATGCTTCGGATGCGAGGTTAGAACGGGCAGCCTGCGGCGCGGCGTGCAGCGGCACCGCCGTCGTCGTTGCCCTTCTCGCCCGGCTCACGCGCGGCAACGGTGATGCCGTCGGCAGCCTTGAGCTCTTCTTCCGGGTCACCGCCGTTGTTGTACGGGGCGATGTTGCGCGGCTCCTTGTACTTGCCCTCGATCATGCCGTGCTTGATCATCTGGGAGCGACCCGGCTCCATGTAGCGCTTGTCCTCGGGCAGGATCTCGAAGACCTTCTTCACCAGCTTGGCAATACGGTCGAAGCGCTTCTGGTCCTTCTTGGTCCACTCGAGGTCGAGGATGCGGCGCTCCTTCTCCGGCAGGGTGCCGTAGGTGAGCCAGATGACCGGGCGCATGATCGGCTTCCAAATGACCTTCCATACCTTCAGCGGCACGCCTTCCGGTGGAGTGATCATCTCTTCGCGCGCGGTGCGCAGCGCGAAGTCGACGGTCTCGTTGCGCTCAAGCACCGTGTCGACCATCTCGTCCATGTACGCCATGAGGTCGTCGTAGTTGTCGATGACCGGGCGCTCGGACATCTCGTACTTATCCCACCAGGTCACGCCCTCGCGGACGATCTGGTCCTTCTCCTCGTGGGTGAAGGGGGTGCCGAAGAGTTCCTGGGCGTAGATGACGCGGTAGACGAAGGTGGCGTGTGCCCACCAGAAGGTCTCCGGGTTCATGGAGTGGTAACGCTCGCCGTTGCGCAGCTTGCCCTTAATGGTGGTGTGGTAGTCACGAATATTCTTGGACAGGCCCTCATCGTCATAGATAGACATGATGATCTGCGGGGTGGAGCGCTCCAGGCGGGCGAAAGGTTCGTCGAAGAACTTGGAGTGATCCAGCAGGGACTGGCCAATCGCCGGGTGCATGTTCTGCATGATGCCCGTGTAGCCACGGAGGAGCTGGATGCGGTTATCGGAGCCCCACTTCCACAGGAGGGAGTCCGGGCCGAGGGGGGAGCGGCGGATTTCGCGCTTGCCGCCCTTGGGTTTGTCGGCGGAAACTGGAGTAGCCATCAGCTGCCTCTTTTCATGTGCTTGTCGACATCACGGTTGATGTGTGAACGGTAGCACAAACGTTACGTCTGTGGGAAGTGGGCCACACAGTTTTCGAAGCGAAAGTATTATCCGTACCGCACTATCGGTAGGGCGAGTAGCGGTAGGTGTGGGTCGTCGGGAAGTGGTAGCTGCCGTGGGGTTGCCCCGGCATGTGTTCGGGGTGCGGCGTGTTGAGAACGTGCCGCGCACGTGCCCCGAGTGTGGCAGGATCACATGGAAATGCTACACATGCGCGAGTGTGTTGGTGTACGCCACCCGAAGCGTGGTAGCGTGTGGCAGATCATACTCGATTGTGTCGTTTCGGACGCTTCGCCAGCTGGTGCAGTTCGCCTTGACGTGCGCGAAACGGGAGTGAGCAGGAGCATTACGTTCACGGTTTCCCATTGATGAAAGGTAGATCCCATGGGGAAATTCAATTGGAAGAAGACCGCAGTCGCGCTGACCGCGGGCTGGCCGCCTTTGGCGCGACAGGCGTGGCGGTGGCCCAGGGCGGGTTGACTGCAAACCTCGCCTTGTCCGGGACGTTGTTTAAGGTGAGCATGACGCACCTTGACGGCGAAGACTTTGCGCTGTTCGTAGACAGCGAACAGATGCAGGAGGACAACACCATTCCCGTCGCGCGCCTCAAGTTCGGTCATGCCTATGCGTCGAACCTCTGCCTGTCCGCGAGCTTGCCGGATCTTCCAATGGTCGGGGAGGGCACCCTTGCCCTGCGCGCCAACGGCGACCAGAGCGTGGAGGTGCGCAACCTCCTGGTTGGAGCGAACGACATCAAGGGCGCGCTGCAGCTCACCGACGCCAACGTGGGCATCGATGCCAACCAAGTCACTCCGAAGGCCGCTCCCGGGACGTGGGGTCTGCACTCCAGCAAAGTCTCCTTGAGCGCAGACGACATCACCACTACTTCCATCGGTGTGGAGTATCTGTCCGCCTCCGGCGTGGGCGTGACCGTGGAGAGGGGACGTGAGAATGCCTGCGGCCTCTGATGCGAAAGAACCGCAAGATTCGCTTGATGACGGGGCGTCGACAAGCACTGCCGAAACCGCCGAACTCGAGCGAGTTGAGGTGGAGGACGCCGAGGAGCAGCTAAGCACTGCCCAGCGCTTCAAGCGGTGGCGTCGCAACCGGCCCTTCATTCCCGGCCTGCTCATGATGATCTCCGGGTTTGTCATCGCCGCGCCCGCCTACATCACCGTGCAACTTTCTGACATCCTGGTGATGATTTCTACGGTCTCCGGCGTCTCGACGCTGCTGATCGGCGTGCTGATGTTCATGTTCGGGCTGGGCTGCTGGCTGCAGCCAGCGACCGCCGTCTACCTCGGCGTACTCGCCATCATTGTGGCCGTGGTGGCCCTGCCCACCTCCAATCTCGGCGGCTTCGTCGTTGGCTCGCTCTTCGGCATTGTGGGTGGCGCGCTCGCGCTCGGCTGGGAGGCCGAGGGCGACGAAGATGCGGATGCACCGAAGAAGAAGCGCTCGAAGAAGAAGCGTGTCAAGGAGCCCGAGCCGGAGGACGACTTCGATCCGTTTGCGGAGGAGGCGTTTGCGGATTCGGAAGAGGATGAAGGCCGCGGCGGGAGCACCCGCCTGGGCGGCTCGACGCTGAACTCGGTCGTTGCGCTCGCAGCAGCTACGGCAATTGTCGGTCTCGTGCTTGGCGACGCGCAGACCGTGTCCGCCGAAGAGACCGTCCGCAAGGTCGCGCAACCCGCGCCGGCGGTGCAGCTTCCGCAGCTGCCGACCCCGCAGCTTGAGCTCCCGCAGCTTCCCGACGTCCCGTTGCCCTCCCTCAACGTCCCCCCGCCACCAGGCGGCGGGCAGCCGTCAGCACGGCCGAGTGCACAGGCAACCACAACGAGCCCGACCACCACCTCGCCGAGTCCCGCCCCAGGACCGGACGCCGGCGCGAGGGCCGCGGGCCCGCTCGCACCTGCGGCGACACCAGCCACGGTCACCGCTGACAAGGTCACCATTACCGGCAACGTGCACGCCACGATGGACTACGTCAACGTAGCGGGCACGCCGAAGCGCGCCCTGATCCTGACCGGCGATCGGCTCGTCGGCCGCAACCTCGGCCTGCAGATCCCTGGCTTCGGCGGCGGGGCGAAGCTGAGCACGGGCAACGTGGACACGAAGGTGATCGACGGCCCGGTCAAGATCGTCGCCACCGGCCTGACAGCCACCCCGGCGGTGCGCGACGTGCGCACCATCCCGGTGACCGTCAACCTGGACGCCGACATCAACTCGGTACTTGACCAGCTCGGCGTGCCAGAGCGCCACCCGGTGCCGAACATGGAGATCCCCGACATGCTGATGAAGGAAATCTCCCTGACCGGCGTGACCATGGAGATGGTTTCGCTCTACGGGAAGGGATTCGAGGCCCCCTCGGTGCGCCTCACGGTTCCCTAAACGGGACGGATTGTAAGGGTTTGTAGGGTCCGGCAGCTGCTGCCACGGTGTTGGACATCGTGGGGGCGGCTGGCCGGGTCTTTTGCTGTGATGCGTCTCGTGCGGCTGACCCTGGTCTAAACGTTGGTTGTCTAAACGCTGGTCCAAATGGAGCTAGCTCCGTTTGGGGTTTCCGGCTTTGCGCGACCTGGGGTTTTGGTGGCGGCGCTGGTCTAAATGGAGCTAGCTCCGTTTAG
>NZ_KV818007.1:186998-237983 GCF_001814825.1 Corynebacterium sp. HMSC071B10
GTCTAAATGGAGCTAGCTCCGTTTAGGGTTGTCGGTTTTGCACGACCTGGGGTTTTGGCACCGGGGTGGTCTAAATGGAGCTAGCTCCATTTGGAGTTTTCGGTTGTGTGCGACCTGGGGATTTGTGGCCGGGGTTGGTCTAAATGGAGCTAGCTCCGTTTAGGGCACCGCGCAATGGAACCGCGCAGCGCCCCGCCGCACCCATGCAAAAGCGCCAGGCCCGCGAGATAGCGGAACCTGGCGCTTAATGGTGTATCGACAAACCTCGTACGACAAACCTAGTAGTGGAAGCCGCCCTCGGCTTCTGCCTTCTCGAAGGCGCGGGTGGCGATCGGCACCATGCGTGCCTTGCGCGGCAGGACCGAGAAGACGAGGCGGGTGCCGGTGGACAGTGCCTTGAGGCGACGGGCGTCGGACTTGGTCCACTCCCAGCCCAGGTTGTCGCGCAGCTTGTCTGGGATCATGCCGATGGCAACCCACAGGAGCAGCTTGGACACGTAGGGAGCGATCGGCTTCCACGCCCACTTCGGTACGGACGGGTCCGGGGTGTCCAGGGTCAGACCGTTGATGATGCGGGAACGATCGATGGTCTCGCTGGGGCCGAGCTTGTCAATCATCGCGTCCATGTACTCGACGTACTCGTCGTAGGTTTTCGGGGCGTTGTCCGGCTCGGCGACGCCGTAGAAGCTGTACCAGGTGCGGCACTCCTGGAAGAGCTGTTCCTTTTCGGCGCGGGTCATGTCCGGCATGAAGTTGCCCGCGAGCAGGTACGGCATGGCCACGAAGGTGGCGTGTGCCCAGTAGTAGACCTCCGGGTTGAGCGAGTGGTAGCGCGAGCCGTCCGGGTGGGTGCCCTTGATGTCCTTGTGGAAGTCGCGGATCATGGAGCCGACCTCGGGGCCCTCGTAGACTGCGCGGATGATCGGGAACGCGGAGCGGACGAGGCGGGCGACTTCGTTGTCGAACACGTTGGACTGCTGCACCAGCGAGCGGCTGATGTCGCGCTGCGCGATCTGCAGCACGCCGGCGGACAGCGCGACGAAAGCGGAGCGCCAGTCGCCGAAGCGGTTCCACAGGATGGAGTCGGGGCCGAGCTCGGGCAGGCCCGCTTCCGGCGCGGCGATGTCGATGACCGGGTCTGCCGCTGCTGCGGTGTCGGTGGTGTCGTTCTTGGGTGGGTGAACGGTAGTCATGTGTGTCTCCTTGAAGAAGCGGTGTAAGCGTTAGCCGGCGTGGGTGCGGGCGGACTTACGGGCCTCGTCCGCGTGGTTGGAGGCGCGCTGGAATGCGTGCGCGGCCGGGTCGAATTCGGACAGTTTGGAACGGATACCGCGCACGGCACCGGGCTGGACGAGCCACTTGTCGCGCTTGACGGTCAGCGCGCCCGGGCCGCGGATCTCCAGCTGGCGTGCGTAGCGGCGGGCATAGTCGCCGCGAGCCTCAAACACGGCCAGCGGGTGGCGCTTGAGTGCGCGGTCGGTGGGGAAAGGGCCGTCGACAAACAGCGCGTTCGGCAAGCCCACAACCTCGGCACCGTAGTGGAGGTAGAGGTCGTCGGCGGCGATGTTCGGCCGTCCCGGCACCTCGATCCACGGCGAGGCCTCGCCGGTGGCGCGGATGAGGATGTCAAAGCGCTCGGTACCGGTCGTGCCGTCGGCGCCGCTGAAGGTGACTTCCCACTGGCCTTCGCCCTCGTTGAACGCGGCCTTGGTCACGGTGGTGTTCGCGCGGAACTGCGCGCCGCCAGCGTTGACGGCCGCGGCGAGGTGGCGGGCGGCAGAAGCTGCGGAGCCGTCCACCTTGGTCACCTTCAAGTACGGGGTGCGGTAGCGGAAGTGCTTGGACACCGGCTCCGCGTCCGGGGCGGTGAGGTGGCCGCCGATCGCGCTGCGCATATCGAACAGCGTGGTGTCGAAGCCGGAGAACGAGCACTCGGCGGCAGCGGTGGCACCAGCCGGGCCGGCGCCGATGACGGCCACCGTGGGCCGCCTGTACGGGTCAAACATGTGCGTTACCTTTCACAGTCGGCGCGAGTACGCCGGCGAGAGGAAGTGTGGATGAATTGTTGTAGATAATAGCGGACGATACGCAGCAATAGCGGTCACTTGCAAATTATTATGTGGCCCACGTTACCAATGCACCGTCATGGTGCGCAGAGACAACAAAAGCGGGCATGCGGTGATCCATACCGCATGCCCGCGTGTCGCAGGGCGAAACCTAGTTTGCGTCGATATCCACGACGATCCGCGTCGGGTTCTCCAGCGTGAAGACGTGGAAACCGCGCTGGCGGTCGAGCCCGATGAAGAACTGCGAATCCGCCTCGAAGATCGAGGCCAGGTACACGTCCTGCACACTGCGAGTGGACACACCCTTGGAACCGATCTGGGTAATCGGCTCGTCGAGGCGCATCATGTCGCCCGCAGTGCCCTGCACAATCAGCTCGAGGTGCGCTGCCCCCGGCACCTGCATCGGGTTGCCCGAGGCCTGCTGCCGCGGCGTATCCACGTAACCAGCCAGGTAGCTGGGCGCGCCCGTGCCCGCGTACTCAAACACGACCCTGTCGTAGCCCTCGTGCTGGCCGACGCGGATGTCCTGCAGCATGAGATCCGCAGGCTGCGGCTGCGTCACGCGCACGTCCTCGACCTTGAATGGGCTGCTCGCACTCGCCATGCGCTGGGGCTTCTCGCTTGTCGACGCCCCCTCGTCCCCCGCGGCCGCCGATGAAGTCTCACTCGGCGTGCTCGCCTGCGCCTCCGTGGACGTGGTTGTCTCGGTAGAGGAGGGGGCAGTGGTGGCGTCGTTAGAATCGGCGCTTTGTCCACACGCGGCAAGCGCGAGTGCGGAAGCGCACAGCACACCGGCGAGCGTGACGGCAAGGTGCGGACGGGACTGGTGGTGCGTGTGAGTCATGCTTTAAGTATATGGGCAGTGAGCTTGCGCTGGCCGCGACCTGCGTACGCCCGGTGCGGTGCACCTGCCGCCCGCGGGCTAGAGTTGCCAGCAACGGGTAACACGAAAAAGGCTGTAAAGGAGCACACCATGACTGCGAAGACTGTAAAAGTTGGCGTCCTCGGCGCGAAGGGGCGCGTCGGCACTGCCGTTGTCGCTGGGGTGAACAAGGCGGAGGATTTGGAGCTCGTCGCTGAGGTTGACCGCGGCGATAGCCTCGACGTGCTGGTGGACAACGGTGCAGAGGTCATCGTGGACTTCACCACTCCGGCCTCGGTGATGGACAACTTGGAGTTCTGCATCACCCACGGCATTCACTGCGTGGTCGGTACCACCGGCTTTGACGACGAGCGCTACGCACAGGTCCGCTCCTGGCTCGACGCCAACCCGGAGGTCGGCGTGCTCATCGCGCCGAACTTCGCCATCTCCGCAGTGCTAACCATGGCGTTCGCCCGCCAGGCTGCGCCGTTCTTCGAGTCCGCGGAGGTTGTGGAGCTGCACCACCCGAACAAGCTGGATGCGCCATCTGGCACCGCGGTCAAGACCGCGCAGGGCATCGCCGAGGCACGCAGGGAAGCGAACATGGCCCCGATGCCGGACGCGACCGAGCAGACCCTCGACGGCGCGCGCGGCGCGGACGTCGACGGGGTCAAGGTCCACGCCGTGCGCATGCAGGGCATGGTCGCACACGAGGAGGTCATCTTCGGCACGCTCGATCAGTCGCTGACCATCCGCCAGGACTCCTACGGGCGCGATTCCTTCGTGCCGGGCGTGCTCACCGGTGTGCGCCAGGTCGCCGAGCACCCGGGCCTGACGATCGGCCTGGACACCTACCTGGGGCTGTAGGCAATGGCTGTTTCTTCGCACTTGGATGTGCAGCTCATCGCTGCGACGACGTTTACGGCCCCGCAGTCGGTGGACTGGCAGCCCGAGGAGGGGGCCACGGACGCGGAGTCGCTCGTCGAGTTCGCCGGACGCGCCTGCTACGAAACCTTCGACCGGCCCAACCCGCACACCGCGGCCAACGAGGCGTACCTGCACCACATCCTCGACGTCGGCCACGATGCCCTGCTCGAGCACGCCACCGCCACCCTCTACATCCGGGGCCTGTCGCGCTCTGCGGGCAACGAGCTGCTGCGCCACCGCCACTTCTCGTTTTCCCAGCTGTCGCAGCGCTTCGTGCACAACACCGATAACGAGGTCGTCGTTCCCGGCATCATCGCGCAGGACGAAGAGCTCAAGCGCATGTTCCTCGCTGCGGTGGACGACTCCCGCTTCGTCTACGAGGAGCTGCTCACCGCGCTCGACGAACACATGGCCGCCGAGCCGAACGCGCTGCTGCGCAAGAAGAAAGCGCGGCAGGCGGCGCGCGCCATCCTGCCCAACGCCACCGAGACTCGCTTCGTGGTCACCGGCAACTACCGCACGTGGCGCGGGTTTATCGCGGCCCGCGCCTCGGAGCACGCGGATGTGGAGATCCGCACGCTCGCCGTGGCGTGCCTGGAGATTCTGCGCGAGCAGGCCCCCGCACTTTTCGACGACTTCTTGGTCAGCACGCTTGCCGACGGCACCCGCATGGCCACGAGTCCGTACGTGGCTTAAAGGGGGCGTTGGCGGGGCGTCGTAAAGCAACTGCCCCGAACAAGCGGCGTGCTGTTGTACCACATTGGGCCCCAAGGGGGTAGGGTTTGTGGGCATGGGCACATCAATGAAAGCTAACCTCGGTGCAGAAGTCTTTGGCACCGTCTGCGTCGCAATGGTCACGCCGTTTGATTCTGACGGTGCACTCGACTGCGCCGCGGGCCGAAAGTTGGCAGCCCACCTTGTTGATCAAGGCATCGATTCGCTCGTCCTCGCAGGAACGACGGGGGAGTCCCCGACCACCACGGTGGAAGAAAAACTTGAGCTGCTCAAGGCAGTCAGGGAAGAAGTGGGGGACCGTGCGAAGCTGATCGCGGGCGCCGGCACGAACAACACGAAAACCTCGGTGGAGCTGGCGCAAGCCTCGCGCGACGCCGGGGCCGACGCACTGCTGGTCGTCACCCCGTACTACTCCAAACCCTCGCAAGACGGCGTGAAGGCGCACTTCACCGCGGTCGCGGAAGCGACCGAGCTGCCAGTCTGCCTCTACGACATTCCGGGCCGCTCCGGCATCCCCATTGACGGGGCCACGATTGCGGAGCTCGCGAAGCTGGACACGATTCAGGCGGTCAAGGACGCCAAGGGCAACTTCCTGGAGGCCGCCCCGCTGATCCAGGACACTGGCCTGGCCTGGTACTCGGGCGACGACCCGCTGAATCTGCCGTGGCTGTCCGTGGGTGCGACCGGCATGATCTCGGTCGTGGGGCACGCGGCTCCGAGGGCGATGCGCGAGATGGTCACAAGCTTCGAGGAAGGCGACCTCGCCCGCGCGCGGGAAATCAACGCCAACACCATGGCCGTCCTTGCTCACCAGCAGGGCGTGCTTGGTGGCGCAACTTTTGCAAAGGCAGCCCTGCGCCTGCAGGGCATCGACGTTGGAGCGCCCCGCCTGCCTGTCGTTGACGCGACGGATTCGCAGCTCGAGGTGCTCCGTGAGGATATGGAAAAGGCTGGAGTCCTTTAAGTATGAACGAACCCCGTAATCGCTCCCGCAAGGTCACCCGCAAGGCGGGTCCGCCGGAGCCTGCTGAGCAGCAGCCCGCATTCAAGGCACCTGCGCAGCAGTCCCCCAACAATGACGCCGACAACGGAAGCGGCAACGGTCACGCAGGCGATAACAACAGGAACAACGGCAACAATGGCGGCGGTAACGCGAAGCGCCAGGGTAACGGTAACGGCGGCAACCGCGGCGGAAACAACCGCAATCGTCGCCGCCGTGGTCGTGGCGGCTCGGGCGGCGGTCGCCGCAACCCGATGAAGTCCATGCAGGGCGCGGACCTGACCAAGCGTCTGCCGGCCCCGCCGAAGCCTGCGAAGGACACCTTGCGCATCTACGCGCTCGGCGGCATTTCTGAGATCGGCCGTAACATGACGGTCTTCGAGTACAACGGCCGTCTGCTCATCGTGGACTGCGGCGTGCTCTTCCCCAACTCCGGCGAGCCGGGCGTGGACCTGGTGCTGCCGGACTTCGGCCCGATTGAAAACAAGCTGGACAAGATCGAGGGCCTGGTGGTCACGCACGGCCACGAGGACCACATCGGCGCGATTCCGTGGCTGCTCAAGCTGCGCCCGGACATCCCGATCTACTCCTCGCGCTTCACCAACGCACTTATCGCGGCGAAGACGCAGGAGCACCGTCAGCGTCCGAAGCTGCACGAGGTGAACAAGGATTCCGAGGTCACGCTCGGCCAGTTCCGCCTGCGTTTCTGGCACGTCAACCACTCCATCCCGGAGTGCCTGGGCCTGTCCATCAAGACCGGCGCGGGCCATGTCGTGATGACGGGCGACGTCAAGGTCGACCAGACCCCGTACGACGGCAAGCCCACCGACATTCCGGCGCTTTCGCGGCTTGGCGACGAGGGCGTGGACCTCTTCCTCTGTGACTCCACCAACGCCACCATCCCGGGCATCTCCGCTTCCGAGGCGGGCATCGAGGAGACCTTGATCCGTCTGGTCTCGCAGGCGAAGCAGCGCGTGGTCATCGCCTCCTTTGCCTCCAACGTGGCGCGTGTGCAGATGGCGGTCAACGCCGCAGTGGCGAATAACCGCAAGGTGGCCTTCAACGGCCGGTCCATGCTGCGCAACATGGAGATCGCGGAAAAGATGAGCCTGCTGAAGGCACCGAAGGGCACGATCATTCCGATCGAGGAAGCCGCGAAGATGGCGCCGCACAAGACGGTGCTCATCACCACCGGTACGCAGGGTGAGCCGATGGCTGCACTGTCGCGTATGTCGCGTCGCGAGCACCGTCAGATCACGGTGCGCGACGGCGACACGATCATCCTGTCCTCCTCGCTCATCCCGGGCAATGAGGAAGCGGTCTTCGCCGTGATTAACAACCTCGCCCAGATCGGCGCGAAGGTGATCACCAATGCGGAGGAGCACGTCCACGCTTCCGGCCACGGTTACGCCGGCGAGCTGCTGCAGCTCTACAACGCTGCGCGTCCGCGCAATGCGATGCCGGTGCACGGCGAGTGGCGCCACATGCGCGCCAACAAGGAGCTAGCGATCTCCACGGGCGTGCGCCCGGAGAACACCGCGCTGGCCCAGAACGGCGTGGTCGTCGACATGCAAGCCGGCAAGATCAAGGTGGTCGGCCAGTACCAGGTCGGCCAGCTCTACGTAGACGGCGCTACGATGGGCGACGTGGACCCGGACGTGCTCGCGGACCGTTCCTCGCTGGCTTCCGGCGGCGTCGTCTCCATCACCTGTGTGATCGACGACCGCACCGGCCAGCTCCTCGAAGTACCGCGCGTCTCCACCACGGGCTTCTCTGATGACGACCGCGACTTCAACAAGAAGCTCGTCGAAGCCGTCGAGAACGTGATGGGCGACCTCGCCGCCGAGGGCGAGAACGACCCGTACCGCATGGTGCAGCAGCTGCGCCGCAAGCTTTCCCGCTCGATCGAGCAGAAGTACAAGCGTGAGCCGGTCATTCTGCCAACCGTCGTTCCGATGGCGGCGGAGAACCTGCCGGTTGACGACGAGGATATCGAAGCCACCCGCGAGTCGCTCTAAGCGTCACCCGCTTGGTTTCCGTACACCCCCTTGGCTTTTGGCCGAGGGGGTGACGTGTTTTTCGGGGACCGTACGGATCCGTGGTTCGCGATGCAGAAGAGCGGTCGTGTGGTCTGCGGCAGCCTACGGCGAGGTGGTCCTGGGCGTGCCGGGTCCAAATGGAGCTAGCTCCGTTTAGAGGATTCGGTTTGTCGCGACCTGGGATTTTGCAGGCGGCGTTGGTCCAAATGGAGCTAGCTCCGTTTAGGAGATCCGGTTTGGTGCGACCTGGGATTTTGCAGGTGGGGTTGGTCTAAATGGAGCTAGCTCCGTTTGAGAAACCAAGATGGGCTTTTGGACACGGAGTCCGAAGACTTCTTGGAGCACGCAGCGGCAGACTGAAAACTGCAAGGCATGTGGAGTCTGCGGCCGCAGACATTCGCGTCAAGAGCCATGCCCCGTTCACAAGCGCCTATCTGGTCGCGCAACTTGGAGGTTCATCCTGGATATATGGAGAGCGGGCCCATCGTTTATTCGAATGAACATCGTCCCGGCAGCAGTCTCTCCATGCAGTCACATATTCAGCCAACTGCCAGACTAATTCCGCAGGGGCGGAAGTTTCACGCGAAGGGGGTGACGCATGGATGACAGGTGTATAGAATGTCGTGGCATGAAGACGCTTAGGAGAATGACCGCGGCGCTTCTCGCCGCCACAGTAATTTCTGCCCCTGTCATCCCTGCCGCATCAGCAGTGGAGGATGAGACCGACTGGACGGGTGGCCGCCCACTGCCGGGAGGTACCGAGGTTCCCTACGAGCCCGGGTACGGCTCCAGCTGGAAGAACTACGACGCTATCAAGCTGGGCAACCCGGACTACCAGAACAGTGACGTCCAGGGAATCCGCGTTGTGGGCAACTACAAACCGGACACGATTATGTGCGTGATGAACTTCAAGGGAGGGCTGGGCGAATGCTACGCGGACGGCAAGCAGGCCGTTGACCTCGGCTGGGGCGCTGGCGGCAAAATCGTGACTACGGATCCGGTGGTCGCGGCGTTTGCGCCTGTCGTTCGTAGCTTTGTCTCTTTGGAGCAGCGGCTGTCCAGCTCCCGCGGCTAAGCTTGCGACGAAAGCGCTAGGGTAAAAGGCATGTCTTTTGCTTCTAGTGAACGGGAAAAGCTTGGCGCGCTGCTACTGGAACTCGGGCCGGACGCGCCCACGCTGCTTGAGGGGTGGCGCACTCGTGACCTGGCTGCGCACCTGTATGTGCGTGAGCAGCGCCTGCCTTGGATCGCCGGTGCGTTCGTGCCGGCGTTGAGCAAGGGTCTTGACCGGGAGATGGAAGCGGCCAAGAGCCGGCCATATGCGGAGGTCGTCGCTGACTGGTTGGCTGGCACCAACCAGGTGGTGGGCGCATTGTTCGGCCCGGCGAATGGGGGGGAGCACTTTATTCACCATGAGGATGTGCGCCGCGCGCAACCAGGTGCCGCGCCCCGCGATTTCAGTGCGGCGACGCAGGCGAAGTTGCTTAAGCTGGCCAAGCGTTACGGCAAACTCACGCTGCGGAAAGCTCCGGTGCCGGTGATTTTGACTCCCGAGCACCTCCCGCCGGTGACGTTGGGGGAGCGCGCAGGGGTCGCGGACAAGGGCGACCGCGTTGTGCGCGCCTTTGGTCAGCCCGCGGAGCTGCTGCTGTGGGTGACAGGACGTACGTCGGCTGCGCAGGTGCGCGTCGATGGTGGCGAATTGCTTGCTGGTTACGACATCACTTTGGGCTAAAACGGCGCACACTCAGCGGGGTGGTGCGGAAGAAAGTCCGCACCACCCCGCGATGCCTCTGTGAATAATGTGACTTGAGGTATTAGAGTTACACCCATGTCTGTCAAAAATTCCGCCCCACGCTCAACCCGCCCACAGTCCGGCGGGTCGTCCGCGCGTCGCAGTGGCCCCGTGTCCCTGACGCACCCACCGACTTCGTCGATGGTCGCGGCGGAAACCACCGACGAGCGCGTCGGCTCTGCCACGCGAGCGGTCGGCCGCTCGTTAGGCTCGGCCGCCCGCGGGGTGGGCAGTGCATTCGGTGCGCTTACGAGAAAGCTCGGGGGCGCCCGCCGGAAGCAAGACGATGAGGATATAGACGACAACTTCGACCTATTCGACGACGAAGAGGAGCACGTGCAACCAGACCGTAGGCGCGAGCGCAGGAGGAAAAACGCCAGCACCCTCGAGCACCCTGGCACCAGCCGCTACAGCGAGAATGCTGAGGCCAACGAAGCCGCAGATACGCAATACGACGAGGCTGACGCGCACCAGTCGCGCACGCCCTACCGTGGCACCTTTGCGGAGCACGCTGATGCCTGGGGCCTCCTACTTATTGGTCTGGCCGCAGTCATCGGTGCCTCGGTGTGGTTGGATATCGCCGGTCCCATCGGCGAGCTGATCGCCAAGGCCACCCACTGGGTGATCGGGGCGGGCGCGCTTATTCTGCCGGTGCTGCTCGTGGGCGTCGCCATCGCGCTGATGCTCAACGTGCGGGCGCCGGGCGAGGTGCGCACCCGAGTCACGATCGGGCTGAGCATCATCGCAGTGGCAATGCTCGGGCTCGTACACGTCTTCGCGGGCAACCCCTCGGACTGGGAGACCCGCCGTATTGCCGGTGGCATCATCGGTGCCTACACCGGGGGTGTGCTCGCAGCCGGGTTTTCGTCCTATGTCGCTGTACCGCTGCTCGCGTTAGTGATTGTCTACGGGGCGCTGAAGACCACTGGCATTACCGTGCGCGAGGCCTACGACATGGTCGTTGCGTGGGTCAACGACCTTGTTGACTCGGCCCGCAACCCAGAAGCGGATCTCGATGAGGAGTGGGACGACGAGGACGACGACCTCTACAGTCACGTTGAGCGTGATCTGGATGACATCGCGGAAGGCCGCGAGCGTCGCCGACCCAGGCCGCGTACAACGCCGCGAACGGAGCGAACGGAACGCCAGCCCCGCGAGCGCGATACCCACTACGGTGAGGACACCGAGCAGCGCCCGCGCAAGCGCCGCGTGCGTAAGACTCGCACGCCGCTGGACAACTACCCGGCGGACGGGCGCGATGTCGCCCCGGCGAGCGACGTGGGCGAGGAGGGTCGCGACGACTTCGGCGAGCCGGTCACGGAGGCTTTCGCGGCCCCAGAGCGCACTGAGCGTACTGAGAGGACGGAGCGCCGTGGGCGTCGTCAAGCACAGCCCGAAGAGACGAAGGTGCTCTCTCGCGGGGCGGACATTGCCGACGCCGCGGGGAAGACCGCAGCCGCAACAGTCAAGGGTGCAGGCCGGACTGCGGCGGCGGCCGCCGGTGCTGCCGGGTCAACCGCAGGCGCAGCTGCAGCAGGCAAGGCCGCGGCAGCCGGGCAGGCGGCCGAGGCCGCCGGGGACGCGGTGGCAAGCTCGCGTGACGCGGTGCGCAAGGCGATCGTGGCCCGCTCGGGTATCGACGCCGCCGCGGTGCCTGCCTCCACGCCGAAGTCGGAGCTGGAGGCCGCAGATGCCGACGCGGCACCGACCCAGCAGTTGGCGCGGAAGGTGGCGCGCGATACGGACTACACGTTGCCGTCGACAAGCTTGCTCATCGAAGGTGACGCACCGAAGACGCGCACTGAGACCAACGACCGCATGATCGAGGCGATTACTGATGTCTTCGAGGAGTTCAAGGTCGACGCCCAGGTCACCGGGTTCTCGCGCGGGCCGACAGTGACGCGCTATGAGGTCGAGCTTGGGCCAGGTGTGAAGGTTTCGAAGATCACCAACCTGCAGTCCAACCTCGCGTACGCAGTGGCGACGGATAACGTGCGCCTGCTGACACCCATTCCGGGCAAGTCCGCCGTTGGCATCGAGGTACCCAACCGCGACCGCGAGATGGTGCGCCTGCGCGACGTGCTCGACGCGCCGAAGGTCGCCGCCGATGAGGACCCGATGCTCATCGGGCTGGGCAAGGACATCGAGGGCGACTTCATCGCCTCCTCGGTGCAGAAGATGCCGCACTTGCTCGTTGCGGGTTCGACGGGTTCCGGTAAGTCGGCGTTTGTGAATTCGATGCTGGTCTCGTTGCTTACGCGCGCCACCCCGGAAGATGTGCGCCTGATCCTGGTGGATCCGAAGATGGTGGAGCTGACGCCCTACGAAGGCATCCCGCACCTGATCACCCCGATCATCACGCAGCCGAAGAAGGCCGCGGCCGCCCTGCAGTGGCTGGTCGAGGAGATGGAGCAGCGCTACCTCGACATGAAGCAGGCGCGCGTGCGTCACATCAAGGACTTCAACCGCAAGGTGCGCAGCGGCGAGATCCAGGCCCCGCCAGGGTCCGAGCGCGAGATGCGGCCGTACCCCTTCATCGTCTGCGTGGTCGACGAGCTCGCCGACCTGATGATGACGGCGCCGAAGGAGATCGAGGAATCGATCGTGCGCATCACGCAGAAGGCACGTGCAGCCGGTATCCACCTGGTGCTGGCGACGCAGCGTCCGTCGGTCGACGTGGTCACGGGCCTGATCAAGACGAACGTGCCCTCGCGCCTGGCGTTCGCCACCTCCTCGCTCACCGACTCCCGCGTCATCCTGGATCAAGGCGGCGCCGAGAAGCTCATCGGCATGGGCGACGGCTTGTTCATCCCGCAGGGGGCCGGCAAACCACAGCGTCTCCAGGGCGCGTTTGTTACCGACGAGGAGATCCAGGCAGTTGTCGACGCCGCGAAGTCCCAGGATGAACCCGACTACGTCGAGGGCGTGACTGAGGAGAAGCAGGCGGAGAAGAAGGTCATTGACGACGACATCGGCAAGGATCTCGACGACCTGCTCGAGGCAGTCGAGCTCGTGGTCACCTCGCAGCTCGGTTCTACCTCGATGCTGCAGCGCAAGCTGCGTATCGGCTTCGCCAAGGCCGGTCGCCTGATGGACCTCATGGAATCCCGCGGCGTGGTTGGGCCCTCCGAAGGGTCCAAGGCGCGCGAGGTGTTGGTCAAGCCGGAGGAGCTCGAGACGATCATCTGGATGATCAAGGGTGCCGATCCGGCTGAGGCTCCGAAGGAAGCGGATGTGGAGGACGACGGGGCGTCGACAAGCGATGGCTCGGATGCTGACGATGAGACCCGCACCGTGCAGGCAACCTACAATCCGACTGGCGGCGCGTTCTAGATGCAGCAGCGCAGCTCAAAACGGATCTCGTTGGTTCCGTTTGACGGGTTCGAGCTTCTCGACGTGGCCGGCCCGCTGGAGATTTTCTCAAAGGTTGCGGGGTGGGAAACCACGTTGCTCTCCCCGGATGGGCGGCCGGTGGCCTCGTCTCAGGGTGTGCGGTTTGAGGTCGGCGGTGACTATGCGCCGCGCAGTTGCGATGTGGTGTTCGTTCCGGGAGGGCAAGGGACTCGCAGGCTTGCGGGCGACGAGAGTTTCCTTAAGAGTCTTCAGAAGATGGCGAACGAAGCCAGCGTGGTGATGTCAGTGTGCACCGGCTCGGCGTTGCTTGCCGCGGCAGGGCTCCTGGAGGGATATGCGGCTACGAGCAATAAGCGAGCGTTTGCCTGGGCCACCAGCTTCGGCCACGACATTGACTGGCGACGCTCGGCCCGTTGGGTGCACGATCGCGACCGTTGGACATCCTCTGGAGTCTCCGCCGGTACAGATATGGCGGTGGCCTTCGTCGCTGATGCGTGCGGTGAGACAGCCGCACGTGAAATCGCGGACGCGGTCGAGCTTCGTCTCCACCTGGACCCGAACGTTGACCCTTTCGCTGTGTAGGCACCACAGACCTCAGCGGACGGTGTCCTCTCGCTTGATGTGCCTCGTGGTGTAGAGTTGGACGAGCTTGGAGGGGAGTACCCCGTAAGTGCCCGGATCGTCAGCACGGCAGCGCACCTCGCGCCCCGGTCTGGGCAGCCCCATATCAAGGGGTGGGGGAGACCTCCGGTCATTTCATCGTAACTTCTGACCGGAGGAAAGCTTATGCATGTGCCTCTTTCAATTTGGCTGCTCACCTCAGCGGTGATCCTCGGCTTTTTCGTCTTTGACTTTCTCTCGCACGTGCGCAACGCGCACGAGCCGTCGATGAAGGAGTCCGCCGGGTGGGCCGGGTTCTACATGGCCATGGCCGCCATCTTCGGCGGGATTGTCTGGTGGCTGTGGGACGCCGAGCACGGGATGCAGTTCTTCACCGGCTACATCACCGAGTTGTCGCTGTCGGTGGATAACCTCTTCGTCTTTGCTCTGATCATGGGCTCGTTCAAGATCCCGCGCGCCTACCAGCAGAAGGTGCTGCTCATCGGCATCGTGATTGCGCTGATCTGCCGCCTCGCCTTCATTCTGCTCGGTGCGGTGATCATCGAGGCGTGGTCCGATGTCTTCTACCTGTTTGCCGCATTCCTGCTGTACACCGCGATCAAGCTGGTCTACGACGAGGCGACCGACCAGGAAGACCCCGACCCGAACGACATGATGGTGGTCAAGACCCTGCGCAAGGTCATTCCGGTGACCAGCTCGTACCACGGCGACCGGCTGGTTTCGGCCACGCAGGCTGGCAAGAAGGCCGTCACCCCGCTGTTCGTGGCGCTGCTGTCCATCGGGTTTGTCGACGTGATGTTCGCCTTCGACTCCATCCCCGCCATCTTCGGTATCACGCAGGAGTCCTTCCTGGTCTTTACCGCCAACGCCTTCGCGCTGCTCGGTCTGCGCCAGCTCTACTTCCTGCTCAACGGGCTGCTAGACAAGCTGGTGTACCTGCCGTACGGCCTGGCGGTAGTGCTCGGCTTCATTGGCGTCAAGCTGCTGCTGCACGCCCTGCACGAGAACAACCTGTCGTTTATCAACGGCGGCGAGGGCCTTTCCGTCCCGGAGATCGGCACAGTCACCTCGCTGCTGGTCATCATCGGCGTGCTGGCAGTGACCGCGGTTGCTTCCATGATCAAGGACCGCGCGGACATCAAGGCCGGGCGCCTCGACCCGGATGGGCCGTCGTTCCACATTGACTACGACGACCACGGCAACCGCCGCAAGGTCGACCGCGATGGCCATCACATCGAGTGGATCGACGACCCGGCAACCTCCGGTAAGGGCGACCACACGGCGACCGGCTCGCGCGAGACGGACCACTTACATGTTGCCCGCGGCGGCAAGCCGAAGCAGGGCTAGACCCGGGCTTAATCGCCGGCGAAGATGTTGCTCACCGGGTTCCACTCGTGGACTTCACGCCCGGCCAGCGCCCCTTCTACCGTGTACGGGTCAGCGTCCATGATCTCCTCCGCGTCGGCCACCGATGCGGTATCCGGCAGCTGGAGGATGATCAGTGCCTGCTTGCCGCCCGCGTAGGGGCCGGAGCCGACAATTCGGCCCAGCGAGAGCTGGCTGGAGATAAACTCGCGGTGGGCGGGACGGGTCGCGTCGACAAGCGCGGCGTCTGCACCGTAGGTATAGGTAAATGCGAAATACTTCATGGGTGGCAGTCTAGGCCACGGCGAGTAGGTGGGTAGGGTGGTGGGCGTGAACACTCAGTCCAATTGGAATCTGCCGAACGCGCTGACCTCTTTGCGCATCCTGTTTATTCCGGTGTTTGCGTGGCTCGTGCTCGCGCAACATTGGTGGTGGGCGTTCGGGCTGTTTGTAGCGCTCATGATCACGGACAAGCTGGACGGGGACATCGCCCGCGCCAGGAACATCGTGACCGACTTTGGCAAGATCGCCGATCCCATCGCCGACAAGGCGCTGATGATCACCGCACTGGTCACCCTGAATATCGCCGGCCCGCTGCCGGTGTGGATCACGGTGGTGATCATCGTCCGCGAGCTGGGCATTACTTTCTGGCGGATGTGGATGCTGCGCCAAGGCCAGGTCGTGCCCGCCTCCAAGGGCGGCAAACTCAAGACCGTGCTGCAAACTCTTGGCGTAGGGATGTACTTGTGCCCGCTGCCCGGCTGGATGGACATCCCGACGCTGATTGTCATGCTGATCGCGGTGGCCGTCACCGTGATCACCGGCGTGCAGTACCTGGTAGATGCACGGAAGGCCAACGATGGAGCGTGAGCTTGTTCGCTTAGCGACGGGCGCGGGGGTCACCCTCGCCTTCTGCGAGTCACTCACCGCGGGACTCGCTGCAGCCACAGTGGCGAGTGTGCCCGGTGCCTCCGCGGTACTGCGCGGCGGGCTTGTTACCTACGCGACGGATCTCAAGGAGACGCTCGCCGGGGTGCCCCACGACGTGCTCGCTGCCTGTGGTCCGGTGAGTCCGGAGACGGCCCGCGCCATGGCTGAGGGCGCGCGCCGTACCTGCCGCGCCGACTACGGGGTGTCGCTCACCGGTGTGGCCGGGCCGGACTCCCAGGACGGGCACCCAGTCGGGGAAGTCTGGGTCGGTGTGGCGACGCCTACGCGCAGCTTCGCAGCGTCGGCTGGGGGTGACGCGCTGCTGCAGGGTTCGCGCCAGGAGATCCGGAGCGCCGCTGTGGACGCTGCGCTACGGATTCTTGTAGATACGCTGCGGGAAGATCTTTCTGCCCGCGACGGGAACAAATCAGAGACCTAGACCGTTATTACTCGTGATGGCAACAACAACTCTCGTACACGAAGCACCGATGACCCGCCCCGCCGCGCTCGCAGGCGCGGTGGATGACGCACTGCACTCGGGCACGCCCGGGCGCGAACCGCTGCTGCGCGAAGCGCTCGGCATGTCGCTGCGTGCCTACCGCGCCGACAAGAACGTCACGCTGCGCGAGCTGGCCAAGCAGGCACGCGTGTCCTCCGGGTACCTTTCCGAGCTGGAACGCGGCCGCAAGGAAGTGTCCTCGGAGCTGCTCGCCGCGATCTGTAATGCGCTGGACACGACGGTGGCTGAGCTGCTGATGGAAGTGGTGGCGAATATGTCGCTGCATTCCATCCAGGAGGAATTGGCTACCACTTCTCCGGCGGCAGCGGAAGCGTAATGGCACCGGCCGCACTACAGTAGTGACTACTTAGTGTGATCGACCCATAAACGAAAGGTCTTTTGAACTCGTATGGCTAACCCATTTGCAAAGTTCTGGAACTACTTGATGGCCCTCTTTGACAACAAGATCGAAGAGAACGCTGATCCTAAGGTGCAGATTGAGCAGGCAATCAGCGAGGCTCAGCGCCAGCACCAGGAGCTTTCCCAGCAGGCCGCCGCCGTCATTGGCAACCAGCGCCAGATCGAGATGCAGCTGAATCGCCGCCTCGAAGAGGTGGAGAAGCTGCAGGCGAACACCAAGCAGGCACTGCAGCTGGCGGACAAGGCCCGCGCGAACAACGACGCGCAGAAGGCCCAGGAGTACGAGAATGCCGCCGAGGCGTTCGCGGCTCAGCTGGTCACCGCCGAGGAGAGCATCGAGGAGACCAAGCAGCTGCACGACCAGGCGCTGCAGCAGGCAGCCCAGGCCAAGCAGGCCGTCGAGCGCAACGCCGCCCACCTGCAGCAGCAGGTCGCCCAGCGCTCCAAGCTGCTCAGCCAGCTGGAGCAGGCCAAGATGCAGGAGAAGGTCTCCGAGACCATGCAGTCGATGAACTCGATCACGGCGCAGGGCCCGAACCTGGACCAGGTGCGCGACAAGATCGAGCGTCGCTACGCCAAGGCGCTTGGCTCCGCAGAGCTGGCACAGAACTCCGTCCAAGGCCGCATGGCCGAGGTCGAGCAGGCAGGCATCCAGATGGCTGGCCACGGCCGTCTCGAGCAGATCCGTGCAGAGATGGCGGGCGAGCTGTCCTCCGGGCAGAAACCGGCGATCGAGGGTTCCGCTGATGCTGGCTCCAGCGCTGCCGATGCTGCCGGCGCGAATGTGAGCGACGACGCGGTGGCGCAGCGCATGCGCGAGCTGCGCGGCGAGAGCTAAGCCGAAGAGCTACAGCGCCAGAGGAGAGGCTTCCCCTGGCGCTTTTTCGTGCCGTTTTCGGTGGGTGGTTCGCCTGGCTCGCCTACATGACGAAACTCGGTTGACGAAGATGTCGCGATTTTCGTCAATCTGCGGCCACTACGTTCGTCATGTAGCACGGGCGTGGGCCAAATAGCGCAGATCGGAGCTCGATACTGTTGAAATTTCGGCACTATCGAACTCCAACTTGCGCTTTCTGCGTCAGCCCCAGCGAAAACCCCGCTAGTCCACCGCGCCCCGTGCCATGAGCGCCTCGCCGATCAGGCGGGCGCGGCGCACCGAGCGGATCACGAGCGGGATGCCGAAAGCGGCAAGGGAGAAACCGACACCGCGGGCCTTGCGGGCGTCGAGAACCTCGTTCGCGGTGGCGAGCATGAGCGGAATGAGCCGGATGGTCAGGGCGATCGTCAGGCTGATGGTCTCGACCGGCACGCCGAATCGTCCGAGCGGGGCGAGGTTGCGGTCGAGAGCGTCGAGTAGGGCCTCGACGGGCGTGGTCAGCGTGAGTAGGTTCGCGGCGGCCACGGTGGCGAGCAGCGCGAAGAACGTCGTCGCAGCGGACTTCAGCCCGTTTTGCCACCACAAAAACGCAGCAAGGAAGAGCAGGAGCGGAAGCACAGGGAGCGCCTGGTCCCAGGCGATCTTCGGCGGGATCTTCGCTACCGCGTAGAGCGCGACGGTGAGGCCGAAGGCGGCGAGCGCGTGCCACGGCACCGTGGGCAGCAAGGTCACGGCGAGGATGAACACCACCAGCGCGACGAACTTCTGCGTCGGGCCCGCGCGATGGAGGATCGTGTCGCCTTCGATGTAGACGCCTAAGGGGAGTGCGCGGATCATGGCTTGGAATCCATCAGGTCGGTGTAGAACGCGATGGCGTCCGGGGGTGCGCCGTCGTAGACGAGCTCGCTGTCGTCGATGCAGATGACGCGATCAAAGCCCGCGAGCATGTCGAGGTCGTGCGTGACCACGATGACCTGCTGGTCCAGCGCGCTGAGCTCCTGGATGATGCGGCGGCGGTTGCGTAGGTCGAGCAGCGTGGTCGGCTCATCTGCGATCACCGTTTCGGGCTCGATGACCAGTACGGAGGCCAGTGCGAGCAGCTGCTTTTCGCCGCCGGAGAGCGTGTGCGGGGAGTTCTCCGCCTTGTCTGCCAGCTCGAAACGCTCGAGGACCGCGTCGACGCGGGCGCGGACTTCGGCGCGGGGAAGTTTGAAGCGGCGCAAGGAGAAGGCGACGTCGTCGGCAACGCGCGGCATGACGATCTGTGATTCGGCGTCGGAGAAGACGAAGCCGACGCGCTTGCGGACGGTTTTGCCGTCGGTGGTCGGCGACAGGCCGTCGACAAGCACTTCGCCTTCGGTGGGCTCAATTAGCCCGTTGATCAGGCGCACGGTGGTCGATTTGCCGGAGCCGTTCGAACCGATGATGCCGATGCGGCGCTCTGTGAGCGTGAGGTTGAGCGGGGCCAGGACGGTGCGCCCGTCGTAGGCGACGGTGGCACCGCGGAACTCGATGGTGGGCATCTTAACGACGGCGCATGTCCGGGAAGGCGGCGTGGACGGCGAGCGCGATGACGATCATCAGCGCGATCTTGCCCGCATCCGGCAGCAGGAAGGGCACCTGGGCGGCCCAGGCGGCACCGAAGGTCATGTCTGCGCGGAACATCAGGCCAAACACGCCGAAGAGGTATTGCAGGAACAGGCCGAGGTAGCCAGCGACGATGAACATCGCGACGCGGGTACCCTTGCCGCCGCGCAGGGAAGCGTATGCGATCGCGCCAGCGACGGCTGCGGAAATGAGGTAACCGACGAGGTAGCCCACGGTCGGCGATCCGAGCGCGTAGATAGTGGTGCGCCCGCCCGCGAGCACAGGCATGGCCAGGCCGACCAGGAGGAAGATCGCCACGGACGCGGGGCCGCGGCGCGCGCCGAGGACGAGGCCTGCGAGGATGGCGGCGGCGTTCTGCAGCACGATGGGCACGCCGGCTGCGCCGACGGGGATAGAGACGAAGCCGAGGACGCAGATGATCGCGGCAAAGACGGCGATGTAGGCGATGTCGACTGGGGAAGTGGAGCGGGCGCCTGCGTTCTTACTTGGCGCTGCGTTGGAGGAGGATTGCGTACTCATGGGAGTGACATTACTGAATGGTGTTCAATCCTTCGCACGACGGGCCGGGTTTGTGTCGGCGTTTCGGTGCGGCGTGTAGGTTGGACGGCATGCGTTTGACGGAGTTCCGGCAGTTGGTGGACGACGAATTCGGCCCCGATCGGGCTGGGTGGATCATCCAATCGCAAGTGCTCACGGGGGAGGGCGAGACCGCCGCCCAGATGATCGAAAACGGGGTCGACCCGAAGGAGGCCTGGGCGCGGCTTTGCGACGCCTTCGATGTCCCCGAAGAGCGCAGACTCGGTGTCGATAGGCCGGGCACCTAGTCCGGCGCTTGATGCGGCGCGCCGCGTGTGGAGTCGAACATGTATGCGTGTATGCTCTGAGAGTGTTCGCGCGCTGTTCTACTGTGTGCGGTAGTTCCCCTTGGAAGCCGGGTGAAGAAAACTTTGCGGTGTGAAGGGAACCGCCCCCTATAGTCGGTGCGTCTAATAAAGGGAACGTGGCATACCTGCCGCAAGAAGCATTGAGAAGAAGCGAAGGTTTAAGGAGCAAACAACATGGCTGCGAAGAAGAAGGCTGCCGCTGCGAGCGGCAATGATCGCCAAAATGCCCTCGATGCCGCGATGGCGATGATTGAGAAGGACTTTGGCAAGGGCGCAATTATGCGCCTGGGCGATGATAACCGCCCGCCGATTCAGTCCATCTCCTCTGGCAATACCGCGATTGACGTGGCGCTTGGCATCGGCGGGTGGCCGCGCGGCCGCGTAGTAGAGATCTACGGACCGGAGTCTTCGGGTAAGACCACCGTGGCGCTGCACGCTATTGCTTCAGCACAGCGCGCTGGCGGCATCGCCGCGTTTATTGACGCGGAGCACGCGCTCGATCCGGACTACGCGAAAAAGCTCGGCGTAGACACCGATAACCTGCTGGTCTCCCAGCCGGATACAGGCGAGCAGGCCCTGGAGATCGCGGACATGCTGGTGCGCTCCGGTGCGATCGACATCATCGTGATTGACTCCGTTGCGGCGCTGACGCCGAAGGCGGAGATCGAGGGTGAGATGGGCGACTCGCACGTCGGTCTGCAGGCGCGCCTGATGTCGCAGGCGCTGCGCAAGATGACCGGTGCGCTGTACAACTCGGGCACGACCGCGATCTTTATTAACCAGCTGCGCGAGAAGATCGGCGTGATGTTCGGCTCGCCGGAGACCACCACCGGCGGTAAGGCACTGAAGTTCTACGCCTCCGTGCGTTGCGATGTGCGCCGTATCCAGACGCTGAAGGACGGCCAGGATTCGATTGGTAACCGCACGAAGATGAAGGTGGTGAAGAACAAGGTTTCCCCGCCGTTCAAGATCGCCGAGTTCGACATCATGTACGGCGAGGGCATCTCGCGCGAGTCCTCCATCATCGACCTGGGCGTGGACAATGGCATTGTGAAGAAGTCCGGCTCCTGGTTTACCTACGAGGGCGACCAGCTCGGCCAGGGCAAGGAGAAAGCCCGCAACTTCCTCAAGGACAACCCGGACCTGGCCAACGAGATCGAGGACAAGATCTTCCGTGCCTTGGGCGTTGGCGCATACGCGAACGCGAAGGACGAAGACGAGCTGACGGACGATCCGGTGGACATGGTGCCGAACATCGACTTCGACGATGAAGAGGCCGCCACGGCGGACGCGAAGTAGTGGCGCAGCCGGATCCGGAGAAACTGGAGCAGCTGCAGGCAGCGCTTGCCGCCTACGAGCGCGGGGAAGGCTCCAGCGAGCTGTTTGACCGCACCCGCGAGGAGGCGCTCGCCCCGGTGCGGAAGCGCGCGCTCGGCCTGCTCGATCAGCGCGCCCGCTCGCGCGAGGAGCTACGCGAGCGCCTCGTGCGCGCGGAGTTCGAGCTACAGGTGGTTGAGGAAGTACTTGACGAGCTTGAGCGCAGCGGGCTGATCAACGACGCCGCCTTTGCCCACGAGTGGGTCCGCCAGCGCGCGAAGCGGCGCGGCAAGTCCTCGCGCGCGCTCGATCGGGAGCTATTGCAGAAGGGTGTGGGCAGCGCGGACCGCGCCGACGCGCTCGCGCAGCTCAGCGAAGAAGACGAGGAACACACTGCCCGCGAGGTTGCGGAGAAGAAAGCCCGCCAGGTCAAGCGCGTGCCCGCGGACCGCGGCGAGTACAACAAGGTGTTGCGCCGGGTGGTGGGGGCGATGGCGCGGCGCGGCTTCCCCGAGGGGATGGCGCTGGCCATCGGCAGGCAGGTGCTTGACGCCAGGCTCGAGGAGTTGCGAGAGAGTTAGCGGTCCGGGTTGTCGATCCGCACGTAGTCCGGGTCGTGCCAGTCCACGTTGACGTTGTCCTTCGTGTCCAGGCCCTGGTCAGCCTGCTCGGGAACGAGCGCGAACGGGTTGCGGCGGGCGCGGCCTGCGCGCAGCTGGCGCTCCACGCGGGAGGCCAGGCGGGTGAGCAGGAAGTTGATCGCGATCATGATGATGCCCACCACGATCAGCGCCGGGATGTAGTTCTGGTTGGCCGACGCGACCTGGGTGCCGGAGCGAACCACTTCGATGTAGCCGATCTGGTAGCCCAGCGCCGAGTCCTTCAGGGCGATGACCATCTGGGAGATCAGCGCCGGCAGCATGGCCGCGACGGACTGGGGCAGCAGGATCTGCCACATGGTCTGCCAGTGCGACAGGCCGAGCGCCTGGGCGGCCTCGGTCTGCCCCTTCGGCAGGGACTTGATGCCTGCGCGGAGGATCTCGGCGATGACGGCACCGTTGTAGAGCGTCAGTGCAACCACCACGGCCCAGAAGGCGAGCCCCTTCGGCGGCACGATCTTGAATACCGCGAAGAACTGGTAGAGGAAGATCATGAGCATCAGCACGGGAATTGCGCGGAAGAACTCGATGATGACGCCGCAGAACCACCGGACGATTTTCGCCTCGGCGAGACGCCCGAGGCCGAAGATCACACCGAAGACGATGGCGAAGAGGATCGACAGCGCAGCCGCCTTCAGTGTGCCGAGCAGGCCTGGGATGATGTAGGTCGTCCAGGTGTTGCCCTGGATAAACGGCGTCCACTTTGCGGCGCTCAGCTGCCCGTTGTCGGCGAGGGTGGAAAGCACCCACCACGCCACGGCGGCAAGTGCGAGCACCGTCAGGACCGTGTAGATGCGGTTTCGGCGGATGGCCTTTGGTCCCGGTGCGTCGTAAAGAACTGTTGCGCGGACGGACATTAGCGCTTCACCGCCAATCGGTCAGACAGCCAGCCGAGGGCAAGACCCATCGGCAGGGTGAGGATGAGGAATCCGGCGGCGAAGACGCCGAAGATGACAAACAGTTGGTTCGCGTGGAACTCGATCGTGGACTTCATCAGCAGCGAGGCTTCGGCCACGCCGATCACAGACGCGATCGTGGTGTTCTTCGTCAGCGCGATCAGAGTATTGCCCAGCGGCACGATCGCGGCGCGCACGGCCTGCGGGAAGATGATCAGAGAAAAGATCTGCCCGAAGCTCAAGCCCAGAGAACGTGCGGCTTCCGCCTGCCCGAAGTGCACGGTGTTGATACCACTGCGCAGCGATTCCGCCACGAAGCAGCTGGTGTAGAGGATAAATCCGAGCACGGCGAGCCGGAAGTTCTGGTCGATGATAAACGTCGAGGAATCCCGGCTGGCCAGCGTCAACCCGAGGTTTTGGTACAGCCCGAAGGAGCAAAACAGGATCACCAAGGTGAGCGGGGTGTTGCGCACCGTCTCAATGTAGGTGGTGGCAAGCCCGCGCAGGATGCCTACGGGCGAGACCCGCATTGCGGTCAGAATCGTGCCGAGGATCATTGCGCCGATCGCCGAGTAGACGGTCAGCTTGATCGTGGTGAAAAATGCCGGCCAGAGATTCGGTAATAGGTCGGCCCATAAGGCGTCCATGGAGTACTCCTACAAGCTGTGCGCGCGTATCGACGCCCCGTCGATACGCGCGCGGGGTGGGTGGGCTGAACTAGCTCTCGAGGAAGGAGAGGTCGCCCGGGGTTGCCTCGTTGACGCCAACGCCGCCCTCGAGGTTCTCGTCGACGAAGTTCTTAAAGGAACCGTCGGCGTACATCGCCTCGAGCGCCTTGTTGATCGCGTCGACTGCGGCGGTGTCGTCCTTCTGCACGCCGATGCCGTAGTTCTCGTTGGTGAACGGCTCGCCGTCCTTCTCCAGCTCGACGACCTCGAAGTCGCCCGGGGACTGGGCTGCGTAGCCGCCGAGGATGGTGGCGTCCGTGGTCAGGGCGTCAACGTTGCCGTTGCGCAGTGCCTCGACGCAGGAGGAGTAGGTGTCGTACTCCTGGAGCTGGACACCCGGCAGGGCATCTTTGACCTTCTGTGCCGGGGTGGAACCGGTCACGGAGCAGAGGATGCGGCCATCCAGGTCCTCCAGGCCCGCGATGTCGTTGGCATCGCTGCGAACCAGCAGACCCTGGTGGGTGAGGAGGTACGGGCCGCCGAAGCTGACGGCCTCGGAGCGGGACTCGTTGATGGTGTAGGTCGCGCCGATGGCCGCAACCTCACCGTTCTGGATGAGGGTCTCGCGCTGGGCGGACGGGGTCTCGCGCCAGGTGATCTCCGGGTGCTCCCAGCCGTTTTCGTCAGCGATGGAGTTGACCACGTAGGTCAGCACCTCCACGTCGAGGCCCGACATGGTGCCGTCGGCCTCGCGCAGGCCGAGGCCCGGCTGGTCGTACTTGGTGCCGAGGGTGACGCTGCCTGCCTCGATCTGTGCGAGCAGGCCGTCGCCGGAAGCTTCGCCTTCCGAGCCGCCGCAGGCAACCAGGGTGGTGGCCGCCAGCGCGGCGACGGCGGTGGTGGTCAGGGTGCGAAGTGCGCGGTTCATGAGTGGTCTCCTTGCAAGATAAAGGGGTAAGGGTGTGGGATGTGGTCCGATTAGTGCGAGAGGATCTTTGCCAGAAAGTCTTTCGCGCGACCGGACTGGGGGTTGGTGAAGAAGGACTCCGGGTCGGTGTCCTCCACGATCTCGCCGTCGGCCATAAACAGGATGCGGTCGGCTACCTTGCGGGCGAAGCCCATCTCGTGGGTAACCACCACCATCGTCATGCCGGTTGCGGCAAGCTCGCCCATCACATCGAGGACTTCTCCGACCATTTCGGGGTCGAGGGCGGACGTCGGCTCGTCGAAAAGCATGACCTTCGGCTCCATGGCGAGCGCACGCGCGATGGCGACGCGCTGCTGCTGGCCGCCGGAGAGCTGTGCGGGGTACTTCTCGGCCTGGTTGCCGATGCCGACGCGATCGAGCAGCTCCGCCGCGCGCTTCTGCGCATCGGCCTTGCTCATCTTGCGCACTTTCATCGGGCCAAGCGTGACGTTGTCGCGGATGGTCAGGTGCGGAAACAGGTTGAACTGCTGGAACACCATGCCGACGTCGGCGCGCAGTTTTGCCAGCTCCTTGCCCTCGGCGGGCAAAAGCTTGCCGTCGATGTGGATCGTGCCCTCCTCGATGGTTTCGAGGCGGTTGATCGTGCGACACAGGGTGGACTTGCCAGAGCCGGACGGCCCGAGCACGACCACGACCTCGCCTTTGGGCACGGTCAGGTTGATGTCTGTCAGGGCGTGGAAGTCACCGAAGTACTTCTGCACGCCCTCCATGCGAATCATGGGTTCAGTTTCCTGTGTCATAGGTCTAACTGGTACTCCATAAACGTGACCTATGCCACCCGATTGTGAAAGTTTGTGTAAATTTCCCCCAAACTGTGGGTAACGCTGCCGCAATTTTTGCTGACGGGACCCTGGCCGCCGCGCGCGTACATACGGTTGGGTGGATTCCGCGCGCGGGGATAGACTGTTCGCCGTGACGCAGCAGAACACTTCCCACACCACGGACCTGGCAGAAGCACCCGCGCACCCGCGTACCTACGAGGTGCGCACCTTCGGGTGCCAGATGAACGTGCACGACTCCGAGCGCCTCTCCGGCATGCTGGAAGAGGCCGGTTACGTAGCCGCGGATACGGACACGGAAGCGGACCTGGTGGTGTTTAACACCTGCGCGGTGCGGGAAAACGCCGACAAGCGCCTCTACGGCACGCTTGGTCAGCTGAAGAAGACCAAGGAGCAGCACCCGGGCATGCAGATCGCCGTCGGCGGCTGCCTGGCGCAGAAGGATCGCGACACGGTGTTGGAAAAGGCCCCGTGGGTGGATGCTGTCTTTGGCACGCACAACCTGTCTGCCCTGCCCGCGTTGCTCGACCGTGCGCGCGTGGAGGAGGAGGCGCAGGTGGAAATCGTCGAGTCGCTCGAGGTGTTCCCCTCCGTACTGCCGGCGAAGCGCGAGTCCTCGTACGCGGGCTGGGTTTCTGTCTCGGTGGGCTGCAACAACACGTGCACCTTCTGTATCGTGCCGAGCCTGCGCGGCAAAGAGGTCGACCGCCGCCCGGGCGACATCCTGGCTGAGGTGCAGGCCCTGGTGGACCAGGGGGTCTCGGAGATCACGCTGCTGGGGCAGAACGTCAACTCCTACGGGGTCAACTTCGTCGACGCGGACCTAGAGCGCGACCGCTCGGCCTTTTCCAAGCTCCTGCGCGCCTGCGGCGAGATCGAGGGCCTGGAGCGGGTGCGCTTTACGTCCCCGCACCCGGCGGAATTCACCTCCGATGTCATCGACGCGATGGCCGAGACCCCGAACGTGTGCCCGCAGCTGCACATGCCGCTGCAGTCGGGCTCCGACAAGGTGCTCAAGGACATGCGTCGCTCGTATCGCACCAAGAAGTTCCTCGGCATCTTGGACGAGGTGCGCGAGAAGCTGCCGCACGCCTCGCTGACCACCGATATCATCGTCGGCTTCCCCGGCGAAACGGAAGAAGACTTCCAGGACACGCTCGACGTGGTGGAGAAGGCGCGCTTTACCTCCGCGTTTACCTTCCAGTACTCGCCGCGCCCCGGCACCCCGGCCGCAGAGATGGACAACCAGGTGCCCAAGGAGGTCGTGCAGGAGCGCTTCGAGCGCCTCATCGCGCTGCAAGAGCGCATCAGCGCCGAAGAAAACGCGAAGCTCGTCGGCACCGAGCAGGAGCTGCTCGTCCAGGCCGAGGGCGGGCGGAAGAACGACCGCACCCACCGCATGTCCGGCCGCGCCCGCGACGGCCGCCTCGTCCACTTCACCCCAGAGGGCAACCTCGATGGCGAGATCCGCCCCGGCGACGTCGTGCACGTGCGCATCACCGATTCCAAGCCGCACTTCCTCATCGCCGACGACGGTGTGCTTGCGCACCGTCGCACCAAGGCTGGCGACAACTCGGCCGCAGGAGAGGTGCCGACCACCGCGCCGGTGGGCGTAGGCCTTGGCCTGCCGACGATCGGTCAGCCGGCGGCAGGGGCTCCGGATTCCGCCTGCTGCGGCGGTTAGCGCTACAGTTGGGCGACATGACGAAGCTCAACACCGAGACGCTTGCCCGCGCGGAAAAGGAAGCCGCCTCTTCCGTGGTCATGGGTACGAAGCGATGGGTACTCGCAGCTGCAGCGGCGCTCTACCTGGTGGCGGTGTTCCTGCCGTTTGCAGGCGGCGCCTCCCTCTGGCAGGTGCTTGCCGCGACTGAGGCGGCGAAGGCGGCGCAGACCGCGCTGACCGAGTACCTCTTCGCCTGGATTTCCTTCATCGGCGTCGCCGTCCTGACCACGCTCGCGGTGCTCACACAGCGCTTCGCTCTCGCCGTGCCCGCATGGATGGTCACCACGGTCTCGCTGGTGTTCTCCGTGCTGGGGATCTGGCTGCGTAACTCGAACAGCTCCGGCATTGGCCGCGGACCCGGCTACTACCTGGCCATCCTCGCGGTGGTGGTCGTGGTGTTCACCATCTTCCCGCTGATCCTGTCGCGCAACGAGGAGCAGGCCGCCGTTGCCGAGCAGCGCAGGGAGATCCAAGGCAAGGACGAGGTGGCGCTCGCGCAGCGCGCTGCGACCAGGGAGCAGGGCAACCCGCTGCTTATCGACGATCGCCGCGCCCGCGCCGCCGAACGCCACCGTAAGGACAGTGAGCGCGACTAGCGAGCATCAGCGCTTGTGCCAGGCGGTCGTCGAAGAGACGCACTCGGCACCAAGAGCTGCAAGGAGCGCGCCCGCTGCCGCGGAATCGGCGGGGTAGGAGCAGTACACCGTTTCTAGGTCCTCCCACACCTGGTGCGCGCGGGTAAGCGTTGCGCGCATCATGCCTGCGGCAAGTCCCTTTTCGCGGTGCTCGGGGAGCACGTAGATCAGCCCGAGCTCGCAGACTGTCTTATCGTCGGCGCTGTAGCGAACGAGCTCGCACAGCCCGACGATTTTCTTATCGACGTAGGCCAGGCCGGTGAGCTGGTGCCCGCCCCGGTTTCCCAGGCGCTGCCCGGCCTCCACGATGCGCGCGAGGTCCCACTCGATCGTGTCGAGCTCCAGCTCGCCGCGCGGGTAGCCCTGTGAGGCGGAGGTCAACAGGTGGGCGAATTGTTCCACCTCGCCCGGGATGCCGGGTCGTGTGGAGTTGAAGCCGGGGCCCTCGACGACCTCGAAGGTGCCGTCGGGGTAGCAGGTGGAGTCGGGGAGCACGCTGCGGCGTGCGATCGGGAAGGTGGCCTGGTCCTCGCGGAAAGCGGCGGTGTAGCCAAAGTCCTGCAGCGCCGGCGGGGTGTGCTCGCCTGGGGCATGGGGGATCCAGATGTGGCGGGTGGGGCGGGTGAAGTGGGACGACAGGGCGTCGAGAAGCGTGAGCGCTGCCTCCCACGGTGCGGGCGGGATGGGCTCGCCGGGCAGCGGGGCGATGGCCGCGTCGAGGGTGATGTTTGCCTCGATCACGCCGCGGTCCTCCAACAGCGGCAGTGAGACGAAGACCCAGGCGGCCACCTGGTCGAGGTCCTCGGCGAAAAGCTCCGGGTAGCCGAGCTCGGTGACGGGTCGCGGCGCGCGGGCGTCGGTGAGTGCGAAGAGGTAGGCGGCGGATTCCGCAGATGGTGCCAGGCGGGTGCGCACGTGCGAGGCGCTGACCCCGGAGGTGGCAAGGCCGGTGATGTCCTGGATGGCCAGGGTGGCGGAAAAGGCGTACGCCCCGGTCACGGCCTCCGTGAGTTCGACCGTTCCGGGGTGAAGTACGAAAAGTTGCGGGTGCAGCACTAGTTGTCGTTGACCGCCTTGGTCGCCACGTCGGCGAACTCCTGCCACTGGGCAGCCTGCTCGCGCAGCTCCGCGGCCTTGTCGGACTTGCCTGCGGCTTCGGCGGCCTCTGCCTGCTTCTTCAAGTCGTCTGCCTTGACCTGGAACTGGTTCGCGGTGGCCTGTGCTGCCGGGTCCGCCTTGCGCCAGCGGGATTCCTCGGCCTCGGCGACGCGCTGCTCGAGCGCGCCAATCTTGTCCTCGTACTCGCGCACCTGACCGCGCGGTACGTAGCCGATCTCATCCCACTTGTCCTGCAGCTCGCGCAGCTTCGCCTTCGCCCCACCCAGGCCCTTGGCCGGGTCGATCAGGGGCTCGTACTGCGCGATGAGCGCGTCCTTGGCCTCGGCGTTCGCGGCGAACTCGCGGTCGCGCTCAGCGTTGACCGCGTCGCGTGCACCGAAGAACTTGTCCTGCGCGGCGCGGAACTTCGCCCACAGCTTGTCATCGGCTTCGCGCGGGGCGCGGCCGGCGGCCTTCCACTCCTTCATCAGGTCGCGGTAGGCACGCGCGGTCTCGTTCCAGTCCGTGGAGTCCTGCAGCGCCTCGGCGCGGACCACCAGCTCCTCCTTCGCCCGCTTAGCGGCGGCACGATTGCGGTCCAGCTCGGCGAAGTGGGAGCCGCGGCGGCGGTTGAAGGCGTCGCGTGCGCGTGAGTAGCGCTTCCACAGCTGGTCGTCCGTCTTGTGGTCGATGCCGCGGATGGTGCGCCACTCCTCCAAGATGGCGCGGATCCTATCGCCCGCTGCCTTCCACTCAGTAGAGTTCTCGGCCAGGTCCTCGGCTTCGGCCGCGAGCGCTTCCTTGCGGGCGATGGCATCGGCGCGGCGCTTCGCCTTGGCTTCCTTGGCCTGCTTACCCGCGACATCGGAGGCGGCGATGACCGCATCCAGGCGTGCGTCGACCGCGTCGAGGTCGCCGATGACGGCCTGCTCATTCAGCGAGGCCTTGAGCTCCTCGGCGCGCTGGCGCAGCTGCGCCGCGTCGTCCGGGTGGGCGGCAAGGCGGGACTCGATCAGCTCGACCTCGGTGACCAGGTCGTCGAAGCGCTGCCCGTAGTGAGCCAGGCCTTCCTCCGGGGTGCCAGCCTGCCAGGAGCCGATCTGGCGCTCCGTGCCGCCGCGGGTGACAAAGACCGCGCCGTTTTCGTCGATCCGGCCGAACTTGGACGGGTCAGAGGCGGGTGCGACAGGTGCCGGGTGTGGCACCGGGGACGGGGTAGTGGACTGCGGGTTCGCCGAACTCGGGCGCGCACCGGGCAGCGGTCCCGGCTTGGGCGCGCGGTGCGGCATTGCGGCCGGCGAGGGCTTCGCGCCCGGTGTGGGCTTTGCCTGTGGCTTCGCATCCGCCTGGGGCGTGTTCTCCGGTGTCTGGTCCGAGGTGGTCATTGCAGGTCCTTTCCCTACGTTCAAAGTGCCGCGCGACGCGGCTGCCGGTGCCACCCAGCGCGTGCGCCGGGGCCGAAGTGGAATACGGCCCATAACGCACGGCGGGTGCTGCAACAGACTCTACAGGGGGCAGGCAGGAAGTGCGCCGAAAACCTGCCAACTCGCAGGGCCAGCAAGAAAGACCACGCGACCGGGTCACTAGAGTGGGGTGCGTGACTACTCGCGCCCAGATTCTGCTGATGCCCGGCTCGCCGGCCCTCGTGGACGCGCTCGCGCCCGCGCATGAGCCCTCGCGGCGGGTGCTGGAGTGCATCCGCAGCGCCGCGCGCGATACGTTAGAGGACACAGATGCCCGCGCCGTCGATATCGTCTGCCCGCTCGAGCAGCACGACTATACCGCCCATACCGGCTCCTTTGCGGCCTGGGGCGCACCGCAGGTACAGCCAGGTGCCGGCAACTACCTCCCCGAGCTGGTCGCCCGCTACGCGCTGGCTCCGCTCGAGGTACAGGTGCGCGAGGTCCGCGAGCACATCGGCACCCCGGCCCCGGAGGTGCTCACCGTCGTGGTGGTGGACGGCTCCGCGGGGCTGACCGCCCGCGCCCCGCTCGCGCTCGTACCCGGCGCGCCCGAGCTGCACGCCCAGCTGCAGGACTTCGTCGCGGGGAAGGCCGAGTTGCCTGGCCAGTTGGAGTCCCTCGGCGTGTTTGCACCGCGCCTGTGGGAGGAGCTGGCCAATGTAGAGGCCCTCCGTCGCGAGCTGTACTGCGCCGACGACTCCTTGGGCGTGGGCCGCTATGTAGGAGTGTGGGAGGTGTGCTCGTGAGTACACATGAAATCCGACCGATCGCAGTCGTGGGGCCGACGGCCTCCGGCAAGTCCGACCTGGGCATCGCGCTCGCCCAACGCCTGGGCGGCGAGGTGGTCAACGTCGACTCCATGCAGCTGTATCAGGGCATGGACATCGGCACCGCCAAGCTCGCCCTAGATGAGCGCGGCGGGATCACGCACCACCTGCTCGACATCTGGCCGGTGACCAAAACCGCGTCTGTCGCCGAGTACCAGGCGCTCGCCGTCGACACGGTGGAAATGCTCATGGCGCGGGGCAAGGTCCCCATCCTCGTCGGCGGGTCCATGCTGTACGCTCAGTCGCTTCTCGACGCCTGGACGTTCCCGCCCACCGACCCCGCCGTCCGCCAGAAGTACGAGGACCGCAGGCAGGAAATCGGCACCGACGCGCTGCATGCAGAGCTCGCCGCAGTCGACCCCGCGGCTGCGCGCATCATCGAGGACAAGGACCCCCGCCGCACTGTCCGCGCGCTCGAGGTCATCGAGCTGACTGGCAAACCCTTCCAGGCTTCCCAGCCACCCAAGGACGCGCCGCCGCGCTGGGGCACGCGCATCTTGGGGCTGCGCACCAATGCGGAGTGGCTCAACCCGCGCATCGCGCTGCGCGCTGAGCGCATGTTTGCACTCGGGCTCATCGAGGAGGTCGAGTCGCTGATGGGCGAGGGGCTTTCCCGCAACTCCACTGCGGGCCGCGCCATCGGCTACGCCCAAGTGCTCGACATGCTTGCGGGCACGCTCACGCGCGAGGAGGCCGAGGAGAAAACCATTACCGGCACGCGTCGCTACGTGCGCCGCCAGCGCTCCTGGTTCAACCGCGACCACCGCATTTCCTGGCTCGACGCCGCCGCAGGCAACACACTCGAGCAGGCCTTGGCGGTGCTGGACACACCCGCGATAGACTCGCAGGCATGACATCCCCGCTGCACTTCATCAAGGCCCACGCCACGGAAAACGACTTCGTCGTGCTCATCGACGTCGACGATCAGCTCGAGCTCACACCTGCGCAGGTGGCCTGGCTCTGCGATCGCCGCGCCGGTATTGGCGGCGACGGGCTGCTGCGGGTGGTGCGTACCGACGGCACGTGGTTTATGGACTACCGCAACGCCGACGGCTCCATCGCCGAGATGTGCGGCAACGGCATCCGTGCCTTCTCCCACGTGCTCAAGGCCGAGGGACTCGAAGACGCCGACGAGTTCGACGTGCACACCCGCGCCGGGATCAAGCACATCACCGTCGAGCACGCGGACGAAGTCCACGCCCGCGTCCGCGTCGGGATGGGCCAGGTCAACGTCTTCGGCGAGTCCTGGGCGAAGGTAGGGGAGACTACGTACGAAGGCATTGCCGTCGACGTGGGCAACCCGCACCTCGCCGCCGTGGTACCGGGGTTGACCGCGGAGGCGCTTTCAGAAATGGAGCTTTCCGCCCCGACCTTCGACCCGGGGGTCTTCCCCAACGGGGTCAACGTGGAGATCCTCACCGCCGCGCGCGACGGGGCGTGCTCGATGCGGGTGTGGGAGCGCGGGGTGGGCGAGACCCGCTCCTGCGGGACCGGCACGGTCGCCGCAGGTACCGCGGCACTGCGCGCCAGCGGTAAGGAATCCGGCAGCGTGACCGTCCGCGTGCCGGGCGGCGAGGTAGAAATCGAGCTCACCGAATCTGGCACCGCCATCATGACCGGGCCTTCGCGCATTGTGGCGCGCGGCGAACTCGCGGCTGAGCTCGACTAGTGCTCGATCAGTGCCCGACTGATTAGGCAGGCCCGATCTGGCGTGCGGCGCGCCGGGCGTCGTCCCAGGATTCGGCGAGTTCCAAAGCGCGTTCGTCCGCGACAGCGATGAGCCGCTCCAATTGGTAGCGGTCGATGTCGGGGGACTCGAGGTAGCCGTCGATACGGGCGATGAAACGTCGCGCTGACGAGCTGCGCAGCAAAAACTCGCTGATGGCGTGATGGGAGATGTCGCCGTTGGCCAGGGCGGGGTAGTTGAGTGTGCGGTCGGCGACAGCCTGGGTGGAGGTGCCGTGCTGGAGGTCCTCGTAGTTTTGCAGGATCTCGGCCATGTCGTCCCGGGCGATGCGCAGCGAGGCCTTCAGCGAGGCGACCTCCGGGTTGGTGTTGTAGCGGCGGTGGACGGCAACGCCAAACACCACCAGCAGAATCGCGATGATCAGGCCAGGCAGACGGAAGAAGACCACCAGCAGGATCGCTAGCGCAAGGACAAGCGCCCCGTAGAGCGCTTGGAGCAAGTCTTTCCGCGAGGGATCCATCGCTGCATCGTCACCTCCTGAAAACGTACCGACCGTCGATTTCGCGCCATGGTAGCGCGAATCTCCTATCGATGTGGCAGGCCTAGTGCCCGCCGCAGCCGCAGGAACCGCCGCAACCGCCGCAGCCGCCGCCCGCACCCGGGGTCGGGATCGCACCGGTCAGCACGGCGCTGCCCGCGATGACGGAGTCGCGCTCCGGCAGCTCGCCGTCGGGCAGGCAGATGTCGAAGGGGAACGCCCCGTCGACGGTGGCGTGGATGAAGCGCTGGCCGGTCAGCTCAGAGGTGCGGTACTCGGCGTCCAGCACGCGGGCGGAGAACTCGGCCGCAGCATCGGGCGCGGTTGCTGCGCCAGTCGCGACGGCCTCCGCACCGGGAGACAGCACCGCCCCGAGGGTAGCGCCGGGGTTGTTGGCCAGGTAGGCCTCCGTGGAGGCGTAACGCTCGTGCGCGAGCACCAGGGCGGTCAAACCCAGCTCCTGCCACTGCAGGGTCGCCTCTTCCACAACGAGCGGGCCCTGCGCCAAGTTGACGGTGACCGAGGTAATGGTGTTACCGTGCGGGTCGACGATATCGGCCAACGACACCACGTCGTTAAGCGGCGTGATGTGCGCGTACGCGCGCGTGACCGAGTCAAAGCCAGCGAAGGTGGCGAAAGGCTCCACCGCAAGAATGTTGAGCTGCGCGCCGGACGGGTCGCTGTACTGGATCAGCTGCCCGCCGCGGACCTCGCCGGTGACCGCAAGGTGCTCGGTGGCAATGGCCCGCTCGACTGCGTCCTGCCACTTGGCAAAGCCAAGGCCGATGGCGGCCAGATCAGCGTGCGTGTCAGAGTGCGTGTCTAGAGATTCGGTCATAGGCCACAGCCTAGTCCGTGGCGGCGGCAGGGCGGAAACGCGAAGCGAGAGAGGAAGCACCCGGCGGCTGGACATAGCACGTAAGATAGCGAGAAAGCATGCTGGTGAGAACAAAGGACTCAATGACCTCAACTGTAAATACCCATCCCGAGCACGACCCACAGGAAGCTGCGCACGACGCGCTGCTGGCGGAGGCTTTTCGCCACAACGCGCCGCAGCCTCCACGAGAAGGCTCGGGCGAACCAACCACAGGCTCCCTCGACCTGGAGGCGCGCAACGCGCTGCGGCGCGTGGGCCAGCGCACCGAGATCCGCACCGACGAGGCCGAAGAAGCCTACGAGGTTGAGTACCGCAAGCTGCGCCTCGAGCAGGTCATCCTGGTCGGCGCGTGGTTGGAGGGCACCACCGCGGAGATGGAAGCCAACATGCGCGAGCTGGAGGCCTTGACCGAGACCGCCGGGGCGGAAGTCATCGACATGCTCTACCAAAAGCGCGACAAGCCCGACCCGGGCACGTACATCGGCGCGGGCAAGGTTTCCGAGCTGCGTGAGGTCGTCGAGGCCTCCGGCGCGGACACCGTTGTCTTCGACGGCGAGCTTTCCCCCTCCCAGATCGTGGCGCTGGAGGAGGCGCTGCGCGTCAAGGTGATCGACCGCACCATGCTCATCCTGGACATCTTCGCCCAGCACGCGAAGAGCAACGAGGGTAAAGCCCAGGTGTCGCTGGCGCAGATGGAGTACCTGTTCTCCCGTACCCGCGGCTGGGGCGGCAACCTGTCGCGCCAGGCCGGTGGTCGGGCCGGATCCAACGGCGGCGTGGGTCTGCGTGGTCCCGGTGAGACCAGGATTGAGGCGGACCGCCGCCGCCTGCGCGCGGACATGGCGCGCCTGCGCCACGAGCTCAAGGGCATGAAGACGGTACGCGAGGTCAAGCGCGCCCGCCGTAATCGCTCGACCACGCCGCAGATCGCCATCGCGGGCTACACCAACGCGGGCAAGTCCTCGCTGATCAACGCGATGACGGACGCGGGCGTGCTCGTTGAGGATGCGCTCTTTGCCACCCTCGACCCTGCCACGCGCCGCGCCCAGCTTGCCGACGGCCGCACGGTCGTCCTCACCGACACCGTCGGCTTCGTCCGCCACCTGCCAACCCAGCTGGTCGAGGCGTTCAAGTCCACCCTGGAGGAGGTCACCAACGCCGACCTGGTGCTGCACGTGGTGGACGGCTCCGACCCCTTCCCGCTGAAGCAGATCGAGGCGGTCAACGAGGTGCTCGCGGAGATCACCCGCGACTCGGGCGAAGAGATCCCGCCGGAGATCGTGGTGGTCAACAAGATCGACCAGGCCGACCCGCTCGTCCTCGCCGAGCTGCGCCACGCCTTCGATAAGTCCGGCCGCGACGTCGTCTTCGTTTCCGCGCTCACAGGCGAGGGCATCCCCGAACTCGAGGGCAAGGTCGAGCAGTTCCTCAACACGCTTGACGCGCACGTGGAGATGCTCGTGCCCTACACGCGCGGCGATGTCGTCTCCCACATCCACGAGGCCGGCACCGTGCGCAACGAGGCCTACGAGGAAGACGGCACGCGTATCGACGTCCGCCTGCCGCACGTGCTCGCCGAGCAGTACGCCGAGTTCGTCGTCGCAAAGTAGCCCCGCGCGGAATTGTGTGACACCTGGGTGCGCGCCTTAGACTCCCAGGTGTGAAACAGACACTTGGTTGGTCCCTCCATGGCGACGGCCGCACCGTGAAACCCGGTGCCGTCGTCGCACCCGATGAACGTTTGAGCTGGTCGCGTACCGTCGGCATCGGCATGCAGCACGTCGTCGCCATGTTCGGCGCAACGCTGCTCGTGCCGACGCTGACCGGGTTCCCGGTCAACACGACGCTGCTGTTTTCCGGGCTCGGCACGATCATCTTCCTCCTGATCACCCGCAATCGGCTGCCAAGCTACCTGGGCTCGTCGTTCGCCTTCATAGCTCCGCTGTCCGCCTCGCAGCAGTACGGCATCGGCGCGCAGTTGGGCGGCGTGCTCGTCACCGGTGTCCTGCTCATCCTCGTCGGCGTGGTGGTGCACGTGGCCGGCAAGCGCGTCATCGACGCGGTCATGCCCCCGGCCGTCACGGGCGCGATCGTGGCGCTTATCGGCTTCAACCTTGCGCCAACCGCGGTGAGCAACGTGGAGACTCAACCCGCCGTCGCGGGCGTCACACTCGCCACCATCGTGCTGGTCACCGTCGCCACGCGCGGCATGGCCTCGCGCCTAAGCATCCTCATCGGCGTCGTGGTCGGCTGGGCCTTTGCAGCTGCCACGGGCGGGCTTTCCGACGACGCGCTTTCCACCATCGGCGCGGCCCCCTGGGTCGGCCTGCCGGAGTTCCACAGCCCCGAGTTCCACCTCTCCGCCATCCTGGTGACGCTGCCGGTGCTGGTGGTACTGATCGCGGAGAACGTCGGCCACGTCAAAGCCGTCTCCGAGATGACGCACCGCGACCTCGACCCGCTGCAGGGCAAGGCGCTGATTGGCGACGGCATCGCCACCACCCTTGCCGGCACCTTCGGCGGCTCCGGCACGACCACGTACGCCGAGAACATCGGGGTCATGGCCGCGACTAAGGTGTATTCGACCGCCGCGTACTGGGTGGCCTCGCTCTTCGCTATCGCGCTGGCCTTTGTTCCGAAGTTCGGTGCGGTGATCTTCACCATCCCGGCCGGCGTGCTCGGCGGGGCGTGCCTGGTGCTCTACGGGCTCATCGGCATGCTGGGTGTGCGCATCTGGCAGGAAAACCAGGTGGACTTCACCAACCCGGTCAACCTCACCGCGGCCGCCGTCGCGCTCATCGTGGGCATCGGCAACCTGTCCTTTACTGTTGGCCAGGTCACCCTGGAGGGCATCGCGATTGGTTCCGTTGGCATCATCGTGTTCTACCCGCTCATGCGTTGGGCGTACGAGACGATCGGGGAGGGGCAGTACCGCTAACTCTAACGTCGAAGCCCCCGGCACCAAGATCACGGTGCCGGGGGCTTGAAGCGTGCTTTAAGCGAAGGCTTACTCCTCGTCGAGGTTCTGCTCGATCAGCGCGGCGATCTTGTCCACCGCGGCTGCGTTCTCGGACTCGACGGTGACCTCGTCGCCGAACTCGGCGCCCATCGCCATAATCATCAGCGAGGACGCGGCATCCGTCTCATCGTCCTCGTCGCCACCGACGAGGGTGAGGATGATCTCGTCATCGAACTCGCCGGCTGCATCGGCGATGATGGTTGCGGGGCGGGCGTGCAGCCCAACCGTGGAACCGACCTTGACAGTCTTGGAAGCCATAGTGAGAATCCTTTCTTTTGGTGTTTACGTGCTAGTCTAGGCGCGCGTGTGCTTAGGCCGCCACCGTTTCCGGGGCCTGATTTTCCGATTGCTCCTTGGCAGCGGCGGCTTTCTGAATCTCTTCGTTCGGCCAGAACTGCTTGATGGCAATTACGGCCACGGTAGCTACCGCTACGCCCGCAGCCAGGGCGATGAACATGCCCCACCACGGCTCGTAGGCGAAGATGACGAAGATACCGCCGTGCGGTGCCTGGCACCCCACGCCCAGGCCCATGGAAACCGCGCCCGCAGTCGCGCCGCCGAGCATCATCGCCGGGATGACGCGGAAGGGGTCAGCCGCGGCAAAGGGGATCGCGCCTTCGGAGACAAACGACAGGCCGAGAAGCCAGGCCGACTTACCGTTCTCCTGCTCAGCCGGGGTGAACAGCTGCTTGCGCAGGAAAGTAGCGATGGACAGCGCGATCGGCGGAACCATGCCGGCGATCATGACGGCGGCCATGATCTCGAAGCTTGCGTCCGTGCCTGCCGACAGACCGGCAGTACCGAAGAGGTAGGCGGCCTTGTTGACCGGGCCGCCCAGGTCGAAGCACATCATCAGGCCGATGATGATGCCCAGCAGGATCGCGGAGGAGCCACTCATGGACTCCAGCCAATCGGTCAAGCCCAGCATGAGTGATTCGAGCGGGCGACCGAGCAGAAGGAACATGATCAAGCCCACGACCAGCGAGGTCAACAGCGGGATGATCACGACCGGCATCAGCGAGCCGAGCCAACGCGGTACGCGCCAGGTCTGAATCCAGTAGGCAATTACACCGGCGAGCAGACCGGTGACCAAGCCACCGATGAAGCCCGCGCCGACCATGACAGAGATTGCGCCGCCAATGAAGCCCGGGGCGATACCGGGGCGGCCCGCCAGGCCATAGCCGATGTAGCCGGAGAGCGCGGCAACGACGAAGTTCATGCCCATCTGCCCGGTGGCGAAGAGCACGGCACCGAGGTAGAGGGCCCAGCCGGAGCGTTCGAAGGTCATGGCGGTGCCGTCGACAAGCACTTCATGGCCCGGCAGGTTGGTGGGCGAGTGCTGGAGCACGAGCGCCTCCCAGGCGTTGGCCATGTCGTAGCCGCCGACGAGGAAGCCGAGCGCGAGCAGGAGGCCGCCTGCAGCCACGAAGGGCACCATGTAGGACACGCCGGTCATGATCGCCTGCTGCAGGCGCTTCGGCCAGGGCTGACCGTCGCTGGAGGCGGCGGAGTCCTCGCCCGCCGACTCGGAGGCCGCCTCGACGCGCTTGGCGTTGGGGTCCTTCGCGGCGGCGATGGCCTCGTCGATGAGCGCGTCCGGGCTGTTCACCCCGCGCTTGACGGGGGTGTCGACGACCGGCTTGCCCGCGAAACGACCCTTGTCGCGGACAGCGACGTCGTGGGCGAAGATGACCGCGTCGGCGCTGTCGATGAAGGACTGCTCGAGCGGGTCGCCGCCCGAGGAGCCCTGGGGCTCGACGATGAGCTCGACGTTGTCGCGCTTCTGCGCGGCCTGGGTGAGCGCGTCGGCGGCCATGTAGGTGTGCGCGATACCGGTGGCACACGAGGTCACCGCAGCGATGCGGATGACCTCGGGCTTCTTCTCAGCTCTTGCCGCTGGCGCAGCCGGGGCCGCCTTCTTTTTCTTCGGCTCGGCGTTGACGACTGCAAGCACGGCGTCGACGATCTCCTGCTCCGTCGTGGCGGCGCGCAGGGTCTCCACGAAGTCACCGCGAACGAGCGCGCGGGCGAGCTTCGACAGAATCTTCAGGTGCGCCTTGCCGCCGGACTCCGGCGCGCCGATGATGAAGACCAGCTCGGCGTCGCCGTCGGGGCCGGAGAAGTCCACGGGCGCGGACAGGCGGGCAAACGCGAGCGTCGGTTCGTTGACCGCAGCGACGCGGCAGTGCGGGATGGCGACCCGGCCGTTGACGCCGGTGCCGGCCTTCTCTTCACGAGCGGTCGCCGCAGCCGCGACTTCCGCGGCGTCAGTTGCGCGACCGGCGGCGGCCATCAGCTCGGCGAGGTGTCCAATGACCTCACTCGGCTGGCCACCGAAATCAACATCAAGCCTGACCAGGTCAGGCGTAATCAGTGGTGCGTTCATAGTGTGTCCTTCCACTTACACGCGAGGGAATGGGGCGGGGGCATCGAGCGCGACGACTTCAACGCGCGCACAATCAACATCCGCCGGGGAGGGGATACCGGTGCCGGGCAGGGAAGCGGCCGCGGACCCGTAGGCGACGGCTTGCTGCAGGCACTCGGCGAAAGACTTGTCTGCCACGCGCGCCATGACGTAGCCGGCCAGCGAGCTGTCGCCCGCGCCGACCGTCGAGCGCACAGTCACCTTCGGCGCTGCTGCGGCCCAGGCCCCGTCTGCTGTGACGAGGCACGCGCCCGCGCCGCCGAGGGTGACCAGCACTTCGGCCACACCGCGGTCGACGAGTTCGCGAGCGGCGCGCAGAATCGAGTCGTAGTCGCCGCGGGCGGCGTCGGCTTCGAGAGCGCGCCCGTCGCCGTCGGTAAGCTGCGCGAGTTCGAAGGCATTCGGCTTCATGATGGTCGGCGCGGCCTGCTCGAGGCGCTCACCGAGCGCGCGCAACGGCGCGTCGGAGGTGTCCACCGCGATCAGCGGCACAGTGTCGCGCAGCTGAGCAGTGAGATCGGCGTACCAATCGAGCGGTGCGCCTGGCGGCAGGGATCCGGCGAGCACCGCGGCGTCGGCCTTGTGCGCGTGCTCAGCCAATTGCTTCTCGACGTCCACCCGTTGCTCCCCGGACAACTCCGGGCCAAGCTCGTTGATCTTGGTGGTCGTGCCGTCGGCTTCCGTCAGCGCGGTGTTCGTGCGCACGAAACCGTCGACCGCGATCGGCACAAACGGCACATTGATCCGGCCTACTGCCTGCAGAAACGGATCATTCTCACCGCATGGCGCGAGCGCCAGCGTTTCCCCGCCTGCCTTGGCGATGGCGTGGGAGACGTTGATGCCTTTGCCACCGGCTTCGCGGCTGGCGGCGTGTGCGCGGACGACTTCGCCGCGGACGACCTGGTCGACGGACAGGGTGGCGTCAATACTGGGGTTTGGTGTCAACGTGATGATCACGGGGTACTCCGTACTGTCGATGTCCGGTGTTTTCTACCCCCGGTGTGTCATACCCCGCGGGCAGTGCACTTCAAGTGCCCTTGAACAGCGACAAAGCGGTCGTGTGAGCACCACGTGCTACGCCCAATTATGCCCGATCGTGTGGGAATACTCAAGGAAACGGGCATAAACCCACATACGTGGGGGGGCTTACCCCTCCTCCTCGGTGAGGATGACCTGCACCCCGTTGCGCTCAATCTCCTCGACGAAGGAGGCTGGCGCGTCGGCATCCGTGATGAGCACGTCGATATCGTCGATCGAGCCGAAGCTGACCAGGTAGTCGTTGCCCAGCTTGGAGGAATCACACATCACCACAACCTTGCGAGCGTTGGTTACCATGGCCTGCTTCACCGCTGCCTCCTGCGCGTCTGCGGTGGAAAGCCCGTGGTCGATGGTGAGTGCGTTCGTGCCGATGAAAGCCACGTCGGCCCGCAGGATGGCGAGCGATCGCAGCGCGATATCGCCGACGACAGCCTGGGTGATCGCGCGAACGTTGCCTCCGAGCAGCTGCACGTCCTGCACGTCGGCGCTCGAGAGGTCAAGCGCGGTGGGCAGCGAGTTTGTTACGATGTGGCACTCGCGTGCTGGCGGGTGTTTTGCCATGAGCGAGGCGAGCCCGTTGATCGTGGTGCCGGAATCTAAAAAGATCGAGCCGCCAGGCTTGTCTGGCACAAAATTCAGCGCGGCGCGTGCGATCGCGAGCTTCGCAGCAGAAGCGGTTCGGTAGCGAGCGTCGAGCGGGAACTCTGTGGTGAGGAACGATTGGCTGGCCACGGCACCGCCGTGCACGCGGTGGACCAGCCCCTCGGTGTCCAGCACAGCCAGGTCGCGGCGGATTGTTTCCGCGGTTACCCCGAACTTCCCAGCAAGTTCTGTGACGTTGACCCGTCCCTCAACTGCAGTCAGCGAGGCGATCTGCCGCCGACGTTCTTCTGCGTACACGGCGCTCCTTCGGCTCCTTTGGCACACTAAGCAAAAACCAACACGTTGACCGTATTGTTGCAAAAATCGGTGCCCGGTTACACCCTTTTACTTCCGTTTCCCCCGCTTTGGGGGCGGCGAAAGCCACACTTTGTGCGGCATGCCGACCCGCATCAGGGGTGATTTACAGGGTGCGGAAGACGGAGACGACGCGGCCCATGATCTCGGCATGCGTACCGTCGATAGGCGAGTAGGCGTCATTGTGTGGCAAAAGCCACACGCCGGTGGAGTCCTTGTGAAACTCCTTTACCGTTGCCTCGCCGTCAAGCAGTGCGGCAACGAATTCGCCCTCCTCTGCTACCGGCTGGGAGCGCACCACGACCCAGTCGCCGGGCAGGATGCCTGCATCCCGCATTGACTCGCCAACAACCTGCAGCATGAACAGGTCGCCGTCTCCCAAAAGCTCCTCGGGCAGCGGGTAGTAGCTCGTCACATTCTCCTCGGCGAGGATCGGGGAGCCGGCGGCAATCTGGCCGACAACAGGAACGTAACGCGCATTCGAAGCATCTTCCGGGGCCTCCGCCGCCGGAGCCTTCTGGCGCTGCTTTGTGTTGGGCAGGTGGCGGAGATCAACCGCACGCGGTTTGTTCGGGTCCCGGCGCAGGAAGCCCTTCTTCTCCAGCTCTTTGAGTTGGTATGCGACAGAAGACGTGGATTGTAGCCCCGCCGCATCTCCGATCTCGCGAATGCTCGGCGGATATCCGCGCAGCACCACCGCGTCCTGGATAACCTCCAGGATCCTGCGCTGGCGATCAGACAAAACGCTCATGTCTAAGTTCTTGTTTTCGGGTTTCTTGCGTGCCATGGGTGCTCCTTAATTGTGAAATTGGTGGCGCGTATCGCGCACTCTCTAACCTACCAGACAGGGCAAGGGTGTTCGACTTCTTCTTTGTGGGGTAGACAGCGTTGTGTTTGGGGTGCTATAAATCGAACACGTAACCTAATGTCGAACATATGGGCGCGAGACCGTTCGGTAATGTTCGTCCGGTTTTTAGAATGAAGAAAACGCACAAAGGAGCACAACAATGACCATCATGCACAACCACCCGTATTCGGTCGCTACGAGCGCGAAGTCACGTGGGTATCGCGGATACCCTGTTGCAGAATGGGACCTCATGGAACGAGAACTTTCTGCACGAGAGGTACGCCCTGTTCGAACGCTCAATGTTTCGACTCCGCAGCGAACCGAGACGAGGCCGCAAGCGCGATATATTGGGGATAGCGAAAAATTACAGTTCGAATCCCGCCGCGAAAAGCGCGAAAGCGTACTGGTGGGAATCGGACTTGGAATCGCGCTTATCCTGGGATCTGCAATTGGCGGCGTGTTCTCGCCGGAACAGTCAGGTCACACCTTGCCCACCGAGGCAGAGTTCGCCTTTTACGCACAGCATTAGGTTGCACTGTCTCTCTGGCTGCGGCACCGGGTAGCGTAGGCAAGCAAGAGGATAGATGCCTAGCTGCCGGAGGAGACCGCGATGTACTGCCCGTTCTGCCACCACGAACACTCGCGGGTGACCGACTCGCGCATGATAGACGCTGGTGCCGCAATTCGGCGCCGCCGCGAGTGCACCGAGTGCGGCGGCCGCTTCACCACGGTGGAGAAGGCGGTCCTGACAGTGGTGAAGAGAAACGGCGTGAGCGAGCCCTTCGACCGCGACAAGCTCATCGTGGGTGTGCGCAGGGCGTGCCAGGGCCGCGACGTGTCTGATGACGCGCTCAAACGGCTCGCGCAGCAAGTCGAAGAAACCGTCCGTTCGCACGGCAGCTCCCAGGTGCCCGCCAACGAGATTGGGCTGGCCGTCCTCGAGCCGCTGCGCGCGCTCGATGAGGTGGCGTACCTGCGTTTCGCGTCGGTGTACAAGTCCTTCGAGAGCGCTGACGACTTCGAATCCGAAATCCGGCTGATGCGCCGCCGCGACAAGGACGACTTCTAGGCACCTAGCGCAGCTTGTCCACCATCTTTTCGATCCGGCGGGCGCTGACTGGCTTCGGCGTGCCGAGCCGCTGCGCAAAAATACTCACGCGCAGTTCCTCGATGCGCCACAGTACGTCCTTGTACGCGCGTGTTTTTTCCCGCCCCGCTGGTAGCGTCTTGCGCTTCGCTTCCAGGTAGGCCTTTGCAGTGTCGATGACCTCCTGGCGGTCCGCATCGCGGTCCGGGTCCATCCGCATGTCCTCCAGCCGCAGGCGCATGGCCTCGATGTAGCGCGGCAAGTGCTGGAGGTTGACTAGCCCGTGGATCGTCAGCGCGTTCTTCGGGAGGAAAAACGCCAGCTGCGACTTCATGTCGTCGATGGCTGGGCCCTCCCACTGGGAAAGCTCGCTGGCCATGTTGGCGTACGCCACCAAGCCCGGTGTGACTCCTACCACCATGCGGCGCACTGCGCCCGGCACCTCCGGCTTGATACGCGCGACGAGTGCGTCGAAGTCTTCCGGCGTACGCACCGGCCCGCCGTGCTTGATCAGAAGATCGCGGATAGAGGCGACGCGGGCATCCTCGACCAAGCCCGCGGCACCGCCGTGTGGGTACTGGTCGACTGCGACCTTCTGGCGCAGCGGCAAGCCCTTCGTCATCTGCTGCGGGGAGACCGAGATCTTGCGCAACAGCATGGTCAGCGTCGCCGTCATCATTGAGGCATCCGCCGCGGCCTTGGTGGGGAAGACCTTCACGCGCACGCCATCGCGTGTCACCTCGAGGGCGGGGTAGGCGTCGACCTCGTTGCCGTCGATGGTGGTCGGCACCGTCTCAGGCACCTCGCCGAGCGAGTCGGCGGTCCAAGCTTGTACTGCCTTCGACTCGGAGGCGCGGCCCGCCTTGGACACCGACGACGAGATTTTGCCCGCCTGCCTGCGCTTGAGGGCATCGACATCTTTGTCGTGGTCGACGATGTCGCCACGGCGATCGATCGCGGCGAAGGTGACCCGCAGGTGCGCCGGCAGCCGGCTCGGGTTGAAGTCAGAGCCGTTGACCCCGCTTGCGCCGAGGCGTTGCAGGGCGGTGGCGAAGGCGTCGACAAGCGAGGGCTCCTGCGTATCCAAAAGCGGCAGCGCGCGCTGGGCGAAGTCGGGGGCGGGCACCACCGTGGTGCGGATGCCCTTCGGTAGCGTGCGGATGAGCTCGGTGAGCAGCTCCTCGCGCAGGCCCGGCACGAGCCAGTCGAAGCCGGCCGGGTCAAAGCCGGCGAGCAGTGGGACGGGGACCTCGACGGTGACGCCGTCGAAGGGGTCGCCAGGCTCGAACTTGTAGCGCAGGGCATAGTCGATGGAGCCGCTGCGCAGCGTTTCGGGGAAGGCGGCCTCGGAGGTGTCGGTACCGGCGTCGTCAAGCAGCGCGTCCGGGTCGAAGTCCAAAAAGTGTGCATCTTTGCGCCGCTGCTTTTTCCACCAGGAATCGAAGTGGCGGGCGGTGGTCACGCTCTCGGGCAACTTCGCGTCGTAAAAGTCGAAGAGTGTGTCCTCGTCCACCACGAGTCCGCGGCGGCGCACCTTGTCCTCGACGTGCGCGGCCTCGTCAAGCAGCGCGTCGTTGTGCTCGATGAAACGGTGGTGGCGGTTCCACTCGCCGGCGAGCAGGGCGTGGCGGATAAACATCGCGCGTGCCGCCTCCGGATCGACGCGGTGGTAGGGCACGAGCCGGTCGCGCACGATGGCCACGCCGTAGAGCATGGACTTTTGGTGCACCATTGCCGACGAGCGCTTCCGCGACCACACCGGCTCCGAATAACTGTGCTTGAGCAGTTCTTTCGCGGCGCGTTCGACCCACTCGGGCTCGATCTTGGCCACATCGCGCGCCCAGAGCCGTGAGGTTTCAACGAGCTCGGCGGCCATGAGGAACTCTGGTGGCTTCTTGCTCAGGCTGGAGCCGGGGAAGATCATGAAGCGGGTGCCGCGGGTGCCCTGGAACTCCTTCGAGTTGCCGTCGCGTGCGCCGATGTTCGACAAAAGGCCGGTCAGGAGAGACTTGTGGATGGCGTCCGCGTCCCGCTCGCCGGCGACCTGCGCGGGCATCGACCAACCGAGCTGTTTGGAGACCTCGCGCAGCTGGCGCACCAGGTCGTACCACTCGCGGATACGCATGTAGTGCAGGAATTCGCGCTTCATGCGCTTGCGGAACGCGTTGCCGGAAAGCTCGTCGCGCGAGTCGTGGATGTAGTCCCACAGCTTGAGCGCGGACAGGAAGTCCGAGGTCTTATCCTTGAAGCGGGCGTGCGCCTGGTCGGCCTGGGCCTGGTACTCCAGGGGTCGCTCGCGCACGTCTTGGATGGTCATGCTTGCGACGATCACGGAGACATCGTCAAGCACGCCCAGCGTATTGGCCTCGACGAGCATGCGTGCCATGCGCGGGTCGACGGGGATGCGGGCGAGGTCGCGCCCGATGTCGGTGAGCACTGGCGCGCCGCCGCGCTCCTTGTCCGTGATCGCGCCGAGCTCGTGGAGCAGCAGCAGCCCGTCGCGCACCGCCTTGTGGTCCGGCGGCTGGATGAAGGGAAACTCGGCGATGTCGCCCAGGCGCAGCGAAATCATCTGCAGAATCACGCTGGCGAGGTTCGTGCGCAGAATCTCCGGGTCTGTGAACTCCGGCCGCGCCTCGAAGTTCTCCTCCGAGTACAGGCGGATCGCGATACCGTCGGCAACGCGCCCCGAGCGGCCCGAGCGCTGGTTCGCGCTCGCCTGCGAGACCTCTTCGATGGGCAGGCGCTGCACCTTGGTGCGGGTGGAGTAGCGCGAGATGCGCGCAAGCCCTGTGTCCACCACGTAGTGGATACCTGGCACGGTCAGCGAGGTCTCCGCGATATTCGTGGCCAGCACGATGCGGCGGCCCGAGTGCGGCGAGAACACGCGGTGCTGCTCCGCGTTGGACAGCCTGCCGAACAGGGGAGTGACCTCCACACCGCGCCAGTGCTTCTTCTCAATGGCCTCCATGCAGTCGCGGATGTCGCGCTCCGAGGCGAAGAAACACAGGATGTCGCCGTTGCCCTCGCGCATCAGCTCAGCGCAAGCATCGACGACACCGTCGATCATGTCGATGTCCACTTCCTTGCCGCCGACCTGCTCGACAAGCGGGCGGTAGCGGATCTCCACCGGGTAGGTGCGCCCGGAGACCTCGATGATCGGGGCCGGCTCACCTTGCGCATCGCTGAAGTGCTCGGCGAAGCGCTCCGGGTCAATCGTCGCCGAGGTGATGATGACCTTCAGATCCGGGCGCTTCGGCAGCAGCCGCTTGAGGTAACCGAGCAGAAAGTCGATGTTCAGTGAGCGTTCGTGCGCCTCGTCGATAATGATCGTGTCGTAGGCGTTGAGGAAGCGGTCGCGCTGCATCTCGGCGAGCAGAATGCCGTCGGTCATGAGCTTGACCGCCGTGTGCGCCGAAACCTTGTCGTCGAAGCGGATGGCGTAGCCGACGGATTCGCCAATCTTCTGCCCAAGCTCGTCGGCAATGCGCTCGGCAACACTGCGCGCCGCAATTCGGCGCGGCTGCGTGTGCCCGATCAAGCCCCTACGGCCGCGGCCGAGCTCGAGCAGCATCTTCGGGATCTGCGTCGTCTTGCCCGAGCCGGTCTCGCCCGCGATGATCACGACCTGGTTGTCGCGGATCAGCTCCATGATGTCCTCGCGGCGCGCGGAAACCGGCAGCTGCTCGGGGTATTCGATCGCGGGCACAAGCGCATCTCGCTTCTCGACGACCCGCTGCGCCCTCCCAATATCCTCACCAATCGCCGCCAGCGCCCGCGGTGCCTTGGCCTTGGCGAGCCGGCGGCGGAAGTGGCGCTCCTCATTCAGCGGGACCTTCTCGAGGCGCTTGTAGAGCTCGTCTTTCGTCGGCGCAGTCTCAGGCGCCTCGTGTGCTGCAGCAGATTCCTTCATAGATGAAGCAACAGTGTAGTCGCCCGCGCTACTTTGCTAGGACTTTGCTAGGACGGTGGTGCTGCGCTCGGCTGCGGCACCGTAGGCCTGAACAATCAACCTGCCGAGCGCGGCGAACTCCTCGCCGCGTGTCGACGACGCGCGGTAGGCCAGCCCGATCGTCCGGTGCGCCTCCACGCCTTTGGCGAATGTGGCGAGCCCCAGGTCAGGGCGGTCGCATTCAGTAGCCACCGCGGAAAGGGGCACGAGCGTGGCACCGAAACCGGCCATGACCAGCTGGATGATCGTGGTCAGCGACGCGGCGCGCGTATCCGAATGCGCCGCCGAGGCGTTGCGAGCGTCGGCGCGCTTGCACAGGTCGATGACTTGATCGCGGAGGCAGTGGCCGTCGTCAAGCAAAAGCAGCTCGAGGTTGCTCAGCGCATCGAGCGAGAGCTTGCGGCTGCCAGCGTGTGCGCTGTCGGTGCCGGTGACCACGACGAACTCCTCGTCGTAGAGCGGTACTTCGGTCAGCCCCGTGGCGTCGGTGGGAAGCGCGAGGATGGCCAGATCCATGCGGCCGTCGCGAAGCTGGGCGAGCAGGTGCTCGGTCTGCTCCTCCACGATGCGCGGGCGCAGCTCGGCAAACTCCTGATTGAGGAGCGGAAGCAGTCCCGGCAACAGATAGGGGGCAACGGTGGGGATCACCCCGATGGTCAGCGGGCCGTGCAATACCCCGTGCGTGCCCTTGGCGTGGGAGACAAAGGCGTCTGCGGCTTCCAGGGTCGCCTTGGCGAAGGGGAGGAGCTCCTTGCCCGCCGGTGTGACGATGACCTTGCGGGTCGAGCGCTCGATGAGCTGGATGTTCAGGCCGCTTTCCAGCGCCACGAGCGCTTGCGAGAGTGAGGGTTGTGAGATGTGCAGCTTGCTCGCCGCAGTGCCGAAGTGCTTGTGCTCCGCGATGGTGACGAAGGTGCGCAGCTGTGCGAGCGTGGGTTTATATTCCTTATTGCTCATGCCTATCAGCGTACCGGAGCTTAATAAGTTTTGCTGTTGAAGAATCGTGTGGGCTGTGGCATACTTGGGATCGAAGGCGAAAACCGCCTCGCAGCAAATCCGTACCCGGCAACATTTCTAAATGGAGGAATCACTATGCCGATCATGACCGTTGGAGAGCGCTTCCCGGAGTTCAACCTCACCGCACTGAAGGGCGGCAACCTCAAGGAAGCTAACGCCTCCACCCCGGACGACTACTTCGAGCAGGTTTCCCTGGATAAGTACGAGGGCAAGTGGAAGGTCGTCTTCTTCTACCCGAAGGACTTCACCTTCGTCTGCCCGACCGAGATCGCTGCGTTCGGCAAGCTGAACGAGGAGTTCGAGGATCGCGACACCCAGGTGCTCGGCGGCTCCGTTGACAACGAGTTCTCCCACTTCAACTGGCGCGCAACCCACGAGGAACTGCTGGACATCCCGTTCCCGATGTTCTCGGACATCCGCCACGACCTGATCCGCGCACTCGGCGTCGAGAACGCTGACGGTGTTGCAGACCGCGCAACCTTCATTATCGACCCGGACGGCATCGTCCAGTTCGTGTCCGTCACCCCGGACGCTGTCGGCCGCAACGTCGACGAGGTCCTGCGCGTGCTCGACGCACTGCAGTCCGAGGAAGTCTGCGCCTGCGACTGGCAGAAGAACGACCCGACCAAGAACATCGACAAGATGGCCGTGGTCCAGGAGTCCCTGAAGTAGTACTTCACCTTTAGTTCCCGTGCCGCCCCGCGCTCCGCACCGCTGGAGCGGCGGGGCGCACCTATACCAACCGAGAGGATAAACGTATGTCTATTGATAACCTGCGCAGCGCACTTCCCGAGTACGCCAAGGACCAGAAGCTTAACCTTGGCTCCCTGACCCGCTCCACCGAGCTTTCCGAGCAGCAGCTGTGGGGCACCCTCGTTGCCTCCGCGGCCGCGACCCGCAACGCAACCGTGATCTCCGAGATCACCGACGAGGCCAAGGAGCACCTCTCCGAGGAAGCCATCGACGCCGCCTTCGGCGCCGCGACCGTCATGGCGATGAACAACGTTGCCTACCGCGCCAAGGGCTGGCTCGGCGACGACTACGCACAGGTCAAGTTCGGCCTGCGCATGAACATCATCTCCAAGCCGGGCGTGGAGAAGGTCGACTTCGAGCTGTGGTCGCTCGCCGTGTCCACCATTAACGGCTGCGAGCACTGCGCTGTCGCGCACGCCAACACCGTACGCGAGGAGGGCCTGACCAAGGAGCAGGTCTGGGAGGCCGTGAAGGTCGCCGGTGTCGTGCAGGCAATCGCTCAGACCATTGAGATCGAGGACGCGCGCTAGTCGCCCGCTTATCGACGCCCCGCTCACCCCCGAGCAGGGCGTCTTTTTTTACTTCCCTCAAACCATTATTAGACGTTCGTTTTGGGTCGTTGGTTCCGTTTCGGGCCAATAATGGGTGTATTCTCACATTTGCTTGTTTTGGCAGGTGAGCGTGGTTTATCGTCGGTGGCATGACAGATTTGGATGCACTTGCTTTGGTTGACCGCTGCGGATACGACTTCGTTGCCGCAGCGGCCGGACTCGAGCTTGCCCAATTGCAGGCGCACGGCATCCAACCAGATCGCGCCAAACAGTTGCGTGCGACCGCCGCGGTGTTGTGCGGGCCGACCTCGCACACCAAGTACCAGGCCCGCGCCCAAGAAGGCGCCCGTGTCAACGGGCATAGGTTGGACACACTTGCCTACATCACCCGCTCCGCCCGCTCACTCAAAGACGTAACCAAGCGCTGGCACTACATCGACACGCTGTGCAACACATCCGGGGACCTGGCGCGCATCCGACGGGTTGCCGCAGAACTCAAAGCCGAGTTGCAGGCGCCTGAGCCGCGCACCCCGAAAGCACGGGTCACCCACCACGGCGACGGGTACGCCACCCTGAGACTTACCGGGCCCGCCGCAGACGTCCAGGGCGTCTTTGATGCTGCGAAGAACGACGTGACCGGCTGGCTGAATGGCGGCTGCCCGAAAGCGGAGTACCTGGTGCGCGTGACCGCCAACCTGGACCTGGGTGATTACCTGCGCATTATCGCAGGCGAAGGCAACGACGTCCAGGTCCACTTCGACAACGGGGTAATCGTGTCCGGTGAAGAGTTTGTGCGCATGCAGCTCGAAGACATCGGCGCGATCATCCTCATCGGCGTCATGGACGGACCGGTCAACGCCTACCACGCACGCTTCGCCACCCCGAAACACCGAGAAGTCATGCTTGCCGACTCCACCACATGCACCTGGAAAGGCTGCAAGGCACCAGCTTCGGAGTGCGATGCCCACCACATGGTCGAACACCAACACGGAGGCGAAACCACACCGGCAAACCTCGGGTGGTTATGCAAGTACCACAACTCGCAAGCCGCCCGCGGTACCCGGGGACATACCGAACGGCGCGACGGGCAGATCACCTACGTCTCACCCTATGGGAATGTGACCCCCACCGGCACCGACCACAAGGCCCGGGCCGACAACCGCAAACCGCCCGACTAAACCCCCACGCAAAAAGCCCGC
>NZ_KV818007.1:238083-275906 GCF_001814825.1 Corynebacterium sp. HMSC071B10
GCAAACACTGGCGCGCGGGCAAGCATGCCCGGAACTAGTCCTCCCGCAGGCCCGCAGGGTCGCGGAGGACGCCGAAGCGGTGCAGGGTCGCCGAGATGGCTTGTTCGTGGAGGTAGGGGAGGAGCTCGCGGCGGCCGTCGGTAAGCACGGGCCCGTCAAGTACCGCCGTCGCGATGTCACCATAGAGCGACTCGGGCGCGCGGCCGATCACGCGCACGCGCGCGGGCTGGCCGGTGACCTCAGACCCGTCGACCTGCACGCCTGCGGCGCGCAACTCAACGGCGATCTCGTCCGGTGCGATCACGCGCAGGCGGGTGCCGGTGCGGGTGGCGGCGAGGAGTTGGCGGTAGACGTCGCGAAGCACAAAGCCCTCGCCGACGTAACACACGAGCGGTTCGAGCAGCGGGCGGTAGCGGAAGATGTTCGCCTCCGAACGCAGGCCCGCGAAGTCGTGCTCGCGGCCGAACTCGCGCTGCCACGCCAGCTCGTCGTACTCCGCGGCGCGCGAGAGCCACCCGAAGTCTTCCGCGGAGACGTGCTCCGCGAACTCGCGCAGCAGCTCGGCAACGCGCGGCGTAACGCTCACGCCCGGCGAAGGCGCGTCGATGTCGTGCCAGGTGCCCATCTGCGCGACGTAGTTCGGCCCGCCAGCTTTCGCGCCCGGGCCGACGGAGGACTTCTTCCAGCCGCCGAATGGCTGGCGCTGCACGATCGCGCCGGTGATCCCGCGGTTGACGTAGACGTTGCCCGCCTCGACGCGGTCGAGCCAGTAGGTAATCTCCTCGCCGTCGAGGGTGTGCAGGCCGGCGGTGAGCCCGTAGCCGGTGGAGTTTTGCCACTCGATCGCTTCGTCGAGGTCGCGGGCATGCATGATGCCCAGGACTGGGCCGAAGCATTCGTTGAGGTGGAACCAGGAGCCGGGCTTGACGTGATCGCGGATGCCGGGGGACCAGTAGCGGCCTTCGTCGTCGAGTTGTTTCGGCTCGAGCAGCCAGCGCTCGCCGGATTCGAGCTGGGTGAGCCCGCGGCGGAGCTTGTCGCCGGGGGCTTCGATCAGCCCGTTCATCGTGGTGGTGATGTCGGTGCCGGGGCCCACGTTGAGGGTGCGCGTGGCGTCGATGAGCTGGTTGCGTAGGCGCTCGGAGTCGCCGGCCGCGCCGACGAGGATGACCAGGGACGCCGCGGAGCACTTCTGGCCGGAGTGGCCGAAGGCGGACTGGTAGAGGTCGGCGATCGCCAGGTCCGGGTCGGCGGACGGGGTGATGATCAGCGCGTTCTTGCCGGAGGTCTCCGCCATCACGTTGAGCTGCGGCTTCCAGGAGCTAAACAGCTGCGCGGTGTCGGAGGCTCCGGTGAGGATGACGGCGTCGACGTCTGCGTGGGTGATCAGGCGCTTGCCGGCGTCGGCCTCGTCGGCGCGCAGGTACTGCACGGTGTCGGGGTCGATGTTGTGGGCGGCGAAGGCTTCGTGGATGCAGTCGACGATGAGCTTCGCGCACGCGGTGACCTGCGGCGCAGGCTTGATGATCCCCGCAGACCCCGCCGCGAGCGCCGCCGTGACCCCGCCGGTGGGGATGGCGACGGGGAAGTTCCACGGCGGCACGACCACGGTGAGCCGGTTGGGCTCGAAGCGCGCGCGGATGTCGCCCAAGCGGCGCGCGGCGTCGGCGTAGTAGGCGCAGAAGTCGATCGCTTCGGAGATCTCCGGGTCGGTTTGGTCGACCGTTTTGCCGGCCTCGTGGGCGGCGGTGGCGATGAAGTCGCCGCGACGTTTTGCGATCACGTCACCGATGGCCTCGAGTACGGTTGCGCGCTCGTCTGCGCGGAGTGCGCCCCACGCCTTTTGCTTCTCGACGCCCACACGCACCGCCTCATCCACCCGCCCCGTATCGTGGATCTCCTCGCCGATATTGATGGCGGGCGGGTTGGCCAGGTGCTCGAGCGCCCAGGCGCGGTTGACATGCAGGGCGGGGTCGGTGTCGGGCTCGTTGAAGAAGCGGCCGGCATGCGCGCTCGCGGCGGCGGTTGCCCGGCCGGTGTCCTCGGCCGCATCTTGGGCGCGGTCTTGGGTGTGCCGCGGGCCCGCGGCGACCTCGTGGCGGGTGGCCACGGCGTTGCGGAAGACCTGCTCCTGCGCTTCGAGCGGGGTGAGCTCGCCTTGGGCCTGGCTCGGCTCGTTAGGCGCGAACAGGGCGTAGAGGAAGTTCTGGGGCGCGGCGTTTTCCTCCAGGCGGCGCACGAGGTAGGAGACGGCGACGTCGAAGTCCTCCTTGTGCACGACCGGGGTGTAGAGGATCTGGCGGCCGTAGGCGCGGCGCACCGTGGCCTGCTGGGCTGGCGACATGCCTTGGAGCATTTCGGAGTCGATCATGTGGGCGACGTTGCGTCGAGAAGCGAGCTCCTTGGCAAAGGCCGCGGTGAACAGGTTGTGGGTGGCCACGCCGATGGAGATGGCGTCGGCGTACTCGGGGCGCAGGATGGTGTCGAGGAGGCGGTAGTAGTTCGCGTCGACGTCCTGCTTGGTGGGGTAGGGCGCCTGCGGCCAGCCGCGCAGCTCGGCGTGCGCACGCTCCATGGACAAGTTGGCTCCCTTGACAAGGCGGATCTTGATCTTCGCGCCACCCGCCGCGACGCGCTCGCGGGCGAACTCGGCGAGCTCCTCCAGCGCGGCGAGCGTGTCCGGGAGGTAGGCCTGCAGGACGATGCCGCCCTCGTAGTCGCGGAACTCCTCCTCCGCGAGCAGCTCGGTGAACACGGCGATGGTCAGGTGCAGGTCGTGGTATTCCTCCATGTCCATGTTGAGGAATACGCGCGGGCTGCGGTCGCGGGCGGCGCGGTAGAGCGGCCGGATGCGGTCCTTGACGCGGGCCACGCTGCCGTCGAAGTCCCACGGATTGAGCTGCGCGACCATGGAGGAGGCCTTTACCGAGACGTAGGTCACGCGCGGGTTGCGGATCAGCGCGAGCGTGCGCTCCGCGCGGTCGGTGGCCTCGCCCTCGCCGAGGACGGCTTCGCCGAGCAGGTTGAGGTTGAGCTCCTCGCCGCGCTCGGCTGCGCGATCCAGCAGGCCGTTGAGCGCGTCCGACTCGGCGTCGAGCACGAGGTGGCCGACGAGCTGGCGCAGGCGTGCGCGCGCCGCCGGAATGACCACCTTCGGCAGGATTGGGCCGACGAACGCGCCGAGCCCGACGAGAAGGCCGTTGATTTGCCCGAGGAAGGAGGCGTCGATACCCGAAGTGATCGAGCGCAGGGCACGGGCGGCGACGCGGTCGTCTTCGGGGCGCATGACGCGGTCGACGAAGTCCATGGTGAAGCGGACGCCGTCGTCGTCGCGAAGCAGCGCGGCGAGCTGCTGGGTTTGTGAGTCGTTCGCGTCGTCCTCGGCGGTTTCCTTAATCCAGGCGTGGGCTTGGGCGGCGGCGGCCTCGACGATGGCGTCGAAATCGGTGACGGGTTGAGCCATGGCGTACTCCTTAAAGGATCGAGAAAAACGCCCGCTTGGACGCGGGCGCAGGCGGGCGGGAGGGGATTACAGGCCGGCGAAGCGGCTGCGCAGCGGGTCGAACGGCGCGATGGTGCGGTCGATCTCGCCGGTGGCGATCTGCTTGGCCAGCATCTTGCCGGACAGCGGGCCGAGGATGATGCCCCACATGCCGTGGCCGCCGTTGGTGTAGACGTTCGGTGCCTTGGTCGCACCGACGAGCGGCAGGCCGTCCGGGGTGACGGGGCGGGAGCCGACCCACTCGTCCTGGCGGTCGTCCCAGTTGATGCCGCGGAACATCGGTGCGGTGGCGTGGATCATCGAGGCGACGCGCCCAGGCTGGAAGGCTTCGTCGGGCCCGCGGAACTCCATGGTGCCGGCGACGCGCAGGCGGCCCTGATAGGGGGTGCAGGCGATCTTCTGCTCGGGCAGGTAGACGGGGCACTCCGGGGTCTTTTCGGTCTCGACGCTAAACGAGTAGCCGCGTCCGGCCTGCACCATGGTGTTCACGCCGAGCTCGCGCGCCAGGTCCGGCATCCATGCGCCGGTGGCGACTACGACGACGTCGGCCGGCTTCCACTCGCCGGTGGACAGCTGCACTGCCGGCTTGCGGGTGGAGGTGACCTTGGTGACTTCTACGCCGGTGGTGATGGTGCCGCCGCGCGATTCAAAGGACTCGGCGATCGCCTCGCAGTAGGGGCCGGGCTCGATGAAGCGCTGGCCTTCCATCTTGTAGATGGCCTTCACCTTCTCGGTGAGCATGGGCGCGTGCTCGCGCGCTTCTTCCAGGGAGACGGGGTGGAAGGGGATTTCCTGGCCGTGGCGGACAGCACCGTCGACTTCCTTGAGGAAGCCCTTGGCCTGGTTCTCAGATTCGAAGCCGATGATGTAGGGCGCGCGGTAGGACTTGGAGGCCACGCCGCCTTCCTCAAGCTCGTCGAAAGCCGCGAGCGAAGCCATGTCGGCCGGGGTGAGCCCCGCCATAGTCTTGTCCCAGGCGCGCTGGGTGGCGTGTGCCATGAATTGTGCGCAGAAGGCCCAGAGTTTCGGGTCGATGCGCACTGGTACCGACAGCGCGGCGTTGCGGTCGAACAGGGCGGTGGGGCCGTAGGCCCAGAGGCTGGAGTTGGACAGCGGGATGGTTTTGCCGGGGGCGAGCCATCCGGCGTTGCCCCAGGAGGAGCCGCCTGCGACGCCGATTTTGTCGAGGACTTCCACCTCGTAGCCGTATTCTTGCAAGAACCATGCGGTGGATAGCCCGGTCATACCTGCGCCGATGACGATCGCACGAGTCACTTTGTGTTTCTCCTCACGAATCTGGGATCTGTGTTGCGAACAACAATGTACCGCAGCTCAAGGTTCGCTCACGTAGCGTTCGCTACGTGATTTTCTGGACGCGCATAAAGTTTGAAGATTTGGGTTTTATGCGCATAATAGCGCGGTTGGCACAGCTCAGGTACCTGTCTATACACAGAAATGGGGCATGCTTTTCGACGCCCCACTACCCCCAAAAGGGCTAATCCGCCCGGAGTTCCAGACGCGCAAGCCTTACCTCACCCGCCGCATCGGAGGCATCAAGGTCCACGACACCGTGGAATTGGAAGGCGTTGTCGCCCTCTGGATCCTTGAGAATCTGGGTGACGTGCCACTGCCGCCCGGTGGTCTCGCCGAGTCGGAAATACTCCGGCCCGCGCGCGTCCGGCCCGGTGTCCACGTCGTCGTACTCGTCGAAGTAGTCGTCCATGCCGTCGGGGAAGTCTGGGCGTTCGTCAGGCTCGAGGTAGGCAAACATCTCCTCGAGCTTCTCTTCCTCTTCGTAGGCGAAAAGCTGGGCGAGGCGGAAGAAGGTGTTGCGCACCATGATGGTAAACGCGCGTCGATTAGCGGTAAGCGCGTTGGGGTCCTCGACGCCGAAGGCGAGCTCTCGGTCCAAGGTGGCCTGGTCGATGGGGGAGTCTTCGTCGGCCATGTGGGCCCACTCGTCGATAAGCGAAGAATCCACCTGGCGAATCAGCTCGCCGAGCCAGACCACGATGTCCTCGAGTTCTTCGGTCATGTGGGCCTCGGGGACTGAGTGGGACAGCGTGCGCCAGGCGTCGGTGAGGTAGCGCAGGACGACGCCCTCGCTGCGCCCGAGTCCGTAGGTGGCAATCAGGTCGGAGAACGTCATGGCGTGCTCGATCATGTCGCGCACCACGGATTTCGGCGAGAGCTCGAACTCCTTCGCCCACGGGTTGCCCTGGCAGAAGGTGTCGAAAGCCTCGTCGAGTTCTTCGGCGAGCGGTTTGGGGTAGGTGACGTCCTCGATCAGCGCCATTCTCTCGGTGTAGTCCACCCCGTCGGCCTTGAGCGCAGCGATTTCCTCGCCGCGGGCGGCAGACTGCTGTGCTTGGAGCAGTTGGCGCGGGTCGTCCAGGATGGCCTCGAAGGTGGAAATGACATCTAGGGCGTAGGTGTCCGACTCCGGATCCAGGATGGTCAAAAACGCCAGGGCGAAGGGGGAGAGCGGCTGGTTGAGGGCGAAGTCGCGGTCCAGCTCCGTGGTCAGCGTGTAGGGCCGGTACGCCGGCGAGTCCGGGGTTCGCTCCACCACCCCCGCGTTGATCAGGCCACGGAAGAGCTCCACGGCGGTGAGGATGTCGCGGTTCTGCTTCGCGCGGGTGTCGTGGTTGGTGCGCAACAGGTGGCGCATATGCTTGTAGCCGTCGCCGGGGCGGGCCACAACGTTAAGCAGCATGGAGTTGGAGACGGAAAACTGGCTGGTCAGCTCTTCCGGCTCCGCGGTGGTCAGCCGGTTGAAGGTGTTCTCGGACCACGAGACCTCGCCCTCGCGGGCGGCCTTCTTGCGCAGCTTCTTGCGCTTCTTCGGGTCGTCGCCCGCCTTTCTGCGCAGCTTGACGTTTTCGATCTCGTGCTCCGGTGCCTGGACGACCACGGTGCCCTCGGTGTCAAAACCGGCGCGGCCCGCGCGGCCTGCGATCTGGTGGAACTCGCGCGACTTCAAGATGCGCTGGCGCGTCCCGTCGTACTTAGCCAGGCCCGTCATCACCACGGTGCGGATCGGCACGTTGATGCCCACGCCCAGCGTGTCGGTGCCGCAGATGACCTTCAGCAGGCCGGTCTGGGACAGCCGCTCGACCAAGCGGCGGTACTTCGGCAGCATGCCCGCGTGGTGGATGCCGATGCCGCGGCGCACCAGCTTCGACAGTGTCTTGCCGAAGGTGGTGGTGAAGCGGAAATCCCCGATCTCCTCTTTGATGCGCTGCTTCTCCTCATCGGTGATGATCTTCATGCTGGTCAGCGCCTGCGCGCGCTCCGTGGCTTCGCGCTGGGAGAAGTGGACGACGTAGATGGGGGCTTTGCCGTCGGCAAGCAGCTCCTCGATCGTCTCGTGGATGGGGGTGAACACGTAGTGGAAATCGAGCGGGACTGGCCGCTGTGAGCCGCCAACGTAGGTGGTTTCGCGGCCGGTGCGCTCGGTGAGGTCCTTTTCCAGCCAGTCGGTGTCGCCGAGGGTGGCGGACATGAGCAAAAACTGCGCCTTCGGCAGCTCCAACAGCGGGACCTGCCAGGCCCAGCCGCGGTCTGGTTCGGAGTAGTAGTGGAACTCGTCCATCACCACCTGGTCGATGCGCGCATTTTCGCCCTCGCGCAGGGCGATGTTCGCCACGATTTCCGCAGTCGCCGCGATGATCGGTGCCGAGCCGTTGACGGTGGCGTCCCCGGTCATCATGCCGACGTTTTCCGCGCCGAAGATCTCGCACAGGGAGAAGAACTTCTCGCTCACCAGTGCCTTAATCGGCGCGGTGTAGAAGGTGCGCTGGCCGCGCGCTAAGGCGATGAAGTGGGCGGCGTTGGCCACCATGGACTTGCCCGAGCCCGTCGGGGTTGCCAGGATCACGTTGTCGCCGGCGAGCAGCGCCAGCGAGGCTTCCTCCTGCGCCGGGTAGAGCGAGATACCGCGCGAGTGGGCCCAGGAGGTGAACGAGTCCCACACCGCTTCGTCGATAAGCGAGGCGGGCACATCGGTGAGATCGGCGAGCATGTCAGATAAAGTCACGCCACCCACCGTAGCGCTACTCCTCGTCAGCCGGGGGCTCCTCCTCATCCGGGTCGATGAGGAAGTGCTCCATGAGCAGACTGTTCTCATCGTCGCCGAAAGGCAGGCTCAGCTGCTGCTCGTCCTGGCCCAGCACGCGGTCGCGGTCTTCGATGGCGGTGAGGTAGTTCTCAAACGCCTCGCTGATCTCCTCGCCAGTAGGTACCTGCGCCTCCCCCGGCATCATCGCCTGCGGGTGGCGCTCGCGGTAGTCGTTCATTTCCTTGTCATAGTGCTCTTCCAAGGCGTGGACCACGTGCGCGATCTCGGCGGAGCCCTCCATCTGCTCGGTGAGCTGCTTGGTCACCCGCGTGATGTCGCCCTCGATGGCGCGCAGCGGGAACTGCAGCTTGGTTGCGTCCTCGATAGACTGCAGCAGCTGGAACGTCGCGTGCGGGTAGGGCGAGGAAGCGACGTAGTGCGGCACGTGCGCCGTAAAGCCCGCGACCGGCTTGCCCTGCTTGTGCAGCTCCCGCTCGATGAGGATCGCGGCCGCGCCGGGCACGGTGACCATCCCGTCGAAGGTGTACATGCGGCCGACGAGCTCGGCGCTGTTGCCGTGCGCGGAGACCACCAGGGGGCGGGTGTGCGGCGCGCCCATCGGGGCGGCGTAGAGGCAGATCGTCTTCGACACGTCGAAGCGCTGCACCAGATCGCTCACCGCCTTGCTAAACGCCTCCCATTTTAAGTCCGGCTCCGGGCCGGAGAGCAGCAGGAAGGACGTCCCCGTCGTGTCGCGCAGCACGCGCAGGTCGAGCTGCAGGTCATCGATGTCGGTGATCTCATGCTGCGAGATGGTCACCGCGGGGCGCCGCGAGCGGTAATCAATCAGCTCATCGTTGCTAAAAGTAGCTAGCGTGCGGGACTCCAGCGCAGCCTTAAGGTGCTCGGCGGCACCCTCCACTGCGTGGCCTGCGTCGGCGTAGCCCTGCATTGCGATAATTAACGCTGGACCGGAGGCGTTATCACCACCCACTGAGGGCGATGGGTATTCAAGTTCGTACATGCGAGACGTGTCAGACATGTGCTTCCTCCTAAAAATCATGTCATGCGCTTACGCGGCGGCTACTTCGTAAAAGCGTTCGTATTAGTGAGTACAACCGCGCCGCGGGCGTGGCTATTCCACCGCCCCGCGCGGGTGCTCAGCCGCGCATGAGTGGCAACAAGTTTAGCGTCTCGCCCTTGCGTTATGGCGAATTCGCGCGCCGAGGGAACCGGCGGGCTGTTTTTTGCGTCCAATATGTATGACTGAATCACACGCACACGCACACCGTCCCACTAACCACTCCGCTTCCGGCCCCGGCGAGTTGATCGCCTGCATCCCGGGGGCCCTAGGCTTCTACCCGCAGGAATCCCTCGTGCTCATCGGCCTGGAGCAGCACGGACCCGACCCCTCTGCCTTCGCACTCGGCCCGATTGTCCGCGCCGACCTTGGCAATCAGGACCAACTTGAGCACGCGATGCGCGCGCTGGAGTTCGCCGACCAGGACGTCCACCTCGCCGTCATCATCACCCGCATCCCCAACTCCCGGCTCGCGCTTGAGGCGGCCTACTTCCTCGAGCACTCGGGCTCAGACGGCGTGCCCGGCATCGCCGCCTGCTGGCACGTTTCCGAAGTCGCCTCGGGCACGCCCTACACGCTGCTTTTCGACGCCGCCGGCGCCACCGCCACCACCGCCACCGCTGCGCCCGGCAGCCCGCTTGCCGACGCCCCGGCGAAGTACTTCTCCGGTGCCGTCCCCTCAGTCGTCGGGGCCCCGACCATGCGCGGCCTGTTAGAAAACGGCCTGCTGCCGGAACTCAACCGCGAGGAAATCGCCCTGCACTTCGAGTCGAGCTCGGGCGCGGAGACACGCCGCTGCGAGGCGCTGTACGAGGCGGCCTACACCCAGGGCAGGCTGCTCATTGAGCAACGCTTCACCCGTCCCGAAGCACTCCTGGCGGCGGTGGAGCGCGGCTGCGAGATGCTCAACCCGGGTCGGGGGCACGAGGCGGAATTCCCGGCGGGCAGCGCGACCAAGCCACTGGCGCTCGATGACTGCTTCGCAAGCGACGAGGATGTCCAATTGCTCGCGGCGCTGCTTTCGCACAGCCATCTGCGTGACAGCCTGATCATCGATATTGTGGAAAGCCCGGGGGCAGCAGCGCAGCGCCTGTTGTGCATCGCCCGCAACTTCACCGGCATGATTCGGGCGAACGCGCTAAGCCTGTGGGCGATCGCCGCCGTCGAAAGCGGGCTCGAGCCCTGGGGCTTTGCGGCGCTACGCGCGGCGCAGGAGGAACTCCCCGGCCACTCGCTCTCAGCCGTGCAGCGCCAGCTCATGGCGATCGGGGAGTGGGAGGGCATGCTCGACACCGCAGTGGCGGGCTGCCGCCTGCTCTGGGGGGAGATTGAGGATAACTGCGTCGCGTAGCGAGCCGTTAGCGCTCGGCGCGCGCAGCCGTAAAGGCCCAGGCGTCCTCGACGATGCGGCGCAGATCCGTGCGCGTCGGGTTCCAGCCCAGCTCCCGCTTGATCTTCTCCGAAGAAGCGATGAGCACGGCCGGGTCGCCCGCGCGGCGGGGCGCGACCTCCGCGGGAATCTCGTGGCCGGTGACCTCGCGGCACATCTCCACGACCTCGCGCACGGAGTAGCCGTCGCCGGAGCCGAGGTTGTAGATCGCGTGCGTGCCCGGCGTGTTCGCCTGGAGTGCGAGCACGTGCGCGTCTGCCAGGTCGCGGACGTGGATGTAGTCGCGTACGCAGGTGCCGTCGGCAGTCGGCCAATCGTCGCCGAACATCTTGATCGCGTCCCGCTGGCCCAGGGCCACCTGCAGCACGATGGGGATCAGGTGCGTCTCAGTGCGGTGCAGCTCGCCGAACTGGTTGTACGCGCCGGCGACGTTGAAGTAGCGCAGGCTCGTTGCCGCGATGCCGTAGGCCTTGCAGTAGGAGGAAATCGCGTAATCGATGGCGAGCTTCGTGGCCCCGTAGGGGTTGGTGGGCCGAGTTGGCGCGTCCTCGGTGATCGGGACGTTTTCGGGCTCGCCGTAGGTCGCAGCGGTAGAAGAGAAAACGAGCGAGCGCACGCCGTGGCGGCGGATCGCGTTGAGCAGGTACAGGCTGACCTCGAAGTTGTCGCGCCAGTACTCGTCCGGCACCTCCACGGACTCGCCGACTAGAGAGCGGGCGGCGAAGTGCAGCACGCCGTCGATGTCGCCGGGGCGCAAGACCTCGTCGATGACATCGTTGATGCGGCCTTCAACGAGCGTGGCACCCTCGGGCACGGCCTCGCGGTTGCCAGTGCTGAAGTCGTCGACCACGATCACCTCGTGGCCGCCTTCGAGCAGGACGGCAGCGCAGACGCTGCCCACGTAACCGGCACCGCCGGTGACAACGAGCTTCATGGAATCCCAAATACCTTTCCGGGTTTATTCAGCAATGCGCACGCGCAGCGCGTGCGCGAGCTCGGGGCTGAGCGTGAAGGCTTCGCCCTGCGCGGTGGTCAGCGTCACCGACTCGTCCTCCTCGCGCTCGAGGGTGACCGTGGTGCCGACGAGACGGGCGACGTCGAGCTCCGGGGAGATCGTGGAGCACAGCTGCTGCAAAATCTCGGCTACCTGCACCACGACGGCCTCAGTGGGCTCGGCCAACTTGAGGTCGGCGGCGCGCTCGCCGTAGGCGGTCTCGGAGCTCGGGGTCGCGCCCAGCTCCTCCAAGGCGGGGATGGGGTTGCCGAAGGGGGAGCGGGTCGGGTTGTTCAGCACGGCGACGACGCGGCGCTCAACCTCCTCGCTCATCACGTGCTCCCAGCGGCAGGCCTCATCGTGGACGTGGGCGGGATCGAGTTGCAGCACGTCGGTAAGCAAAAGCTCGGCGAGGCGGTGCTTACGCATCACCGCGGTGGCGCGCTCGCGGCCGGCTGGGGTGAGGGTAAGTGAACGATCCGGTTGCACGATGAGGAAACCATCACGCTCGATGCGCGCCACGGTCTGCGAGACCGTGGGGCCGGACTGCTCGAGGCGCTCGGCGATGCGGGCGCGCAGCGGCGTGATCCCCTCCTCTTCGAGCTCGTAAACCGTCCGCAGGTACATTTCGGTCGTATCGACCAAGTCACGCATGTGTACTCCCTTGCATTAGGCGTAGTCGCGCAGCCGGTCGGCACGTTCGCCGACGCGCAACTTCGCCATGACTTCACGCTCAATCTGGCGCACGCGCTCGCGCGAGAGCCCGAACTGGCGCCCGATCTGGTCCAGTGTGCGAGGCACACCGTCGGTCAAACCGTAGCGCATCCGGATCACGTCCTGCTCGCGCTCCTCAAGCCCGTTGATGATGTCCTGGATATCGTCGTGCCGCAGCGTGGAGACAACCGCGTCCTCGGCGTCCGTGGCCTCGGCGTCCTCGATGAAGTCGCCCAGCGGGGCTTCTTCGTCCGCGCCGACGGGCATGTCGAGGCTGACCGGGTCGCGCGACTGGCGCAGCAACATCTCGATCTTGGACTCTTCGATGCCGGATTCCTCCGACAGCTCGTCGTTCGTGGGCTCGCGGCCCAGGGACTGGTACATCTCGCGACGGATGCGGGAGAGTTTGTTGACCTGCTCGACCAGGTGCACTGGGAGGCGGATCGTGCGGGACTGGTCGGCCATACCGCGGGTGATCGCCTGGCGGATCCACCAGGTGGCGTAGGTGGAGAACTTGAAGCCCTTCGCGTAGTCGAACTTCTCCATTGCGCGGATCAGGCCCAGGTTGCCCTCCTGGATCAGGTCAAGCAGCGGCATGCCGCGGCCCGTGTAGCGCTTGGCCAGCGAGACCACCAGGCGCAGGTTCGCTTCCAGCAGGTGGGAGCGAGCCTTGCGGCCCTCCTTGGCCAGGATCTTCAGGTCGCGCTTCTTCGCCCGGGTGAGTTTCACCTCGGGGTCATCCAAAAGGTGCTGGGCGTAGAGACCGACCTCGATCTGCTGGGCCAGCTCGACTTCTTCCTCCGCGTTCAGCAGCGCCGTCTTGCCGATACCGTTGAGGTAGACGCGGACGAGATCGGCCGACGGGTTGTCGTTCGTCTGGTTGCGCCGACTACCGCGGTCCACATTGTCTTCGTTTGCCGCCTCGCGAGAGTGGTCCGGCTGAGTCATGAAGAGCTGCCTCCTTGAGGTTTCGAACCATCCGAACCCACAAAAGGTTCAGTCTTATACGTCCAACGGTGCAGAGCGCCCGATTGTTCCGGCTTTGCTAGATAATATTCAACCGGCCCCCAATTCGCGCCACTGTCAGGATTGCCCCAGGAGATTCACCCCTAGAACGTGGGTGGCTGTCAGGGTTCTTTGCGCGCAGGGCCGCATTACGCCTCGACGAGCACCGTAAAAGGCCCACTGTTGACGCTCTCGACGTCCATCATCGCCCCGAAGCGCCCCTCTTCCACGGTGATGCCGCGCTCGCGCAGCGCGGCCGCGATCTTCGCGATCACCGGCTCGGCGACGTCGCCGGGCGCGGCATCCGACCAGGAGGGCCGCCGGCCCTTCGCGGTGCGCCCCATGAGCGTGAATTGGCTGACCAGCAGCACTGGTGCGCCGGCGTCTTGGACGGAGCGCTCGCCGTCGAGAATGCGCAGCTCAGCGATCTTGCGGGCGACGGTCTCCCAGGCCTGCGGATCGTCGTCGCGGCCCACGCCCACGAGCGCGAGGATTCCGCCGGTGTCTTTGCAGTCGATCGCGCCGACGACCTCGCCATCGACGGTAACGCTCGCGCTGGCCACGCGCGTAAGTACGGCCTTCATACTCTTCTTCCTTCCTGTTTACGCAACAATGTCTGCGGGTAGCACGACCCCGTGGCGCACCAGGTCAACCACGATGCGCACCGCAGAGGTCTCCAGCTCGCCGACATCGCCAATGCTTTGCGACGCCGCGAGCAACCCCACCACGTCACGCAAGCTCAAACCCTGCGGGTGGAGCCCGGCAAGCAGCGAGCGCACCGCGGCGTCGATCTCGTGGCTAAAGCGCGGGCCGTCCGTGCGCGTGATCCGCGTGACCTCGGGCGCAAACCCCATGCCCGCTTCCGTGTCAGCCAGGCTGACTTCCTCGAGAGCGACGCCGGGGCGCACGGTGTAGCTCGCGTCCAGCACCGCGTCTGCATCCGCCTTACGCAGCCATTCTGCGCGGGTGAAGTACTCTTCGACCTCCGGCCCGAGCGGGTCATCGAAGGGGTGGGAAAGCGCCTCCGCGGTGATCTCCGAGGCGTGATCGCCGATCTCGCGCAGGAAGATCCAACCGAAGCCGATCTGCTCGACCTCGTGGGCTCGGAAGTATTCCAGCCAGCGCTGCGTGCGCGCGATGCCTTCGGGCGAGCGCACGTCGATGGATTCGTCGCGCAACCAGGTGGAGACGTACTGGCCCGGATCCACCACGTCGCGCTGCAGCACCCACGCTGAGACTCCTTGTGCGGGCAGCCAGGAGGCCACCCGCTGGTGCCAGCTCTGACCCCGGGTGTGCGCCCACGCGCCCAGGATGCAGGCGGTGCCGCCTTCCGTAAGGTGGTCGGCCGCCTGGCTGGCGACCAGCTCGCTGGCACCGTCCAACTCCAAGCCGGAGTCGCGGTAGACGTGGCCGACCTCGGCAGGACCCACCACAAACGGCGGGTTCGCCACGATGCGGTCGAAACGCTCGCCCGCAACGGGTGCAAACCACGGGCCCTCGCGCAGCTCGACGTTCTCGACGCCGTTGGCGGCGAGCGTGGCGCGCGCAAGGTCGAGCGCCCGCGGGTGCACATCGGTGGCAACGACCTGCTGCGCGCACCCCGACTGTGCGAGCGCTTGCACGCCGGAGCCTGTGCCAAGATCCAAAACGCGCTCGGCAGGGGAGGTCGGGGTGGCCTGCAGCAGCGACAGGGAGGCCGCGCCGACGCCGAGGACGTGGTCCGGGCCCGGCACATAATCGGTCATAGAGGCATCCAGATCCGAGATGACGAAGAAGTCCCGGCCTGCAAGTACGTGCGGACGGACGTCGAGGGCCACGCTGAAGGTGTCCGGGGATGCGGCGGGGGAGAGCACGCGAGCGTCGATAAGCAGCTGCACGAGCGCAGGCGAGAGCACATCCTCGAGCGCGGCGCGCGGCGTGGGCTCGCGCACCAGGAAGATGCGGATCAGGCGCGAGAGCGCGGAGTTGTCGCATGCTGTGAGTACTACGCCTGGCTCGCCCCGGTACAGCGCCGCAGTCGCGGCCGGTCCGAGGTGCCGGGCGACGCCATCGGCGGTCAACCCGGCGCTGTGCAGCGCGGATGCGAGCTCGCGCGCGGCCTGTTCAAGGGCACCCATCGTGCTACTCCTTCTCGTCAGATTCCTCTGTATCCGCGTCGATGATAGTCGGGCCCAACTCACGCATCTGCGCGGTGCCCTGGCTCAATTGGGCGCGCGCTTGCTCCGCAAGCGCGGCCTGGCGTGCCTGCTCACGCGCAACCGCAGGCTTGTACACGTTGCGCTCGCGCTTCTCGCGCACCTCACCCTGGCCGTTGGCAATCATCACCGAGACCCACGGCAGCGGAAGCGTAATCCCGAAGATGGCCGCAGCCCACCACCAGTGGCCCGCAACCGCCGCACCGATCGACAGCGCAATCAGCGGAAGGCGCAGCCCCTGCAAGATTAGGTACTGCTTCTCGCGGGACTGCCGGTTCTGTTCGGGGGTGCGCGTGGCGTCGGTAATCAGCGCGCGCCGGGAGCGCCGCCGGAAACGGCGCTTCTGCGGTGCGGGGTCGGGATCAAGCGGCGCGTCGATGACGTGCGGATCGGGTTCGCCCGGTGAAGCGTCGTGAGAATAGTGCTGAGATCCGCTCATAAGGCAAAGGTTAGCGCCCCGTTGCCACAACTGGCCCCCTTTGGGGCATGATGGAGGGCGTGAATACGACGACGAAGACTCTTGAGCGCCCCGATATTCGGGAGGACACCTCGTCAACCACCGACGACGGCACCCCGAAGTTTTTCCACTATGTAAAGAAAGACCAAATCGTCGACTCCGCTATGTCCGGCAAGCAAGTCGTCGCACTGTGCGGAGCGAAATTCCCCGTGAAGAAGCAGGCCAAGCCCGGCTCGCCCGTGTGCCCTGACTGCGAGCGAATCTACAAGGGGCTGCGCCGCAAGTGACCACCCCGAGTACAGGGCCTCAGCTCCGCAAATGGCAGCAAGAGGCCCTTGATTCGTTTCTCCGCACGAAACCGCGTGACTTCCTCGCCGTGGCAACCCCGGGCGCGGGCAAGACGACCTTCGCGCTGACCCTGGCCAGCCGCCTGCTGGCTGATAAGACGGTGCAGCGCCTCATCGTCGTGGTGCCCACCGAGCACCTCAAGCACCAGTGGTCGGACGCCGCGAAGCGCTTTGGGCTCTCGCTCGACCCGAACTTCACTAACTCGTCGGCGGTCAACGCGGCCTACGACGGCATCGTCGTCACCTACGCCCAAGTGGGCATGCACCCCTTCAAGCACCACGCTGTGGCCTCGGCGCGCCGCAGCATGGTCATCCTGGACGAGATCCACCACGCGGGCGACTCGAAAAGCTGGGGCGACGGCGTCTACGAGGCGTATAACGACGTCGAGCACCGGCTCGCGCTCACCGGTACGCCGTTTCGCTCCGACGACTCGCAGATCCCGTTCGTGCGCTACAACGAGGACGGCGAGGGCCACCTCGTCTCGGAGGCGGACTACACCTACGGCTACGCCCACGCCCTGAAAGACGGCGTGGTGCGCCCCGTCGTCTTCCTCGCGTATAGCGGCGAGACGGAGTGGCGCGACTCTGCGGGCGAGGAGTACTCGGCGCGCCTCGGAGAGCCGCTCAACGCGGAGCAAACCACGCGCGCTTGGAAGACTGCGTTGGACCCGAAGGGCGACTGGATCAGGCTCGTGCTGCAGGCCGCGCACACCCGCCTGATGAAGATCCGCGGCAACATGCCGGACGCCGGTGGCCTGGTCATCGCCACCAACAAGACGACCGCCCGCGCGTATGCAAAGATCCTGCAGGAGCTGTCCAACACGCCCGTCACGGTCGTGCTTTCCGACGAGCCCGGCGCCTCCGATCGCATCGAGGAGTTCTCCGCCTCCAAGGACGAATGGATGGTGGCGGTGCGCATGGTCTCCGAGGGCGTGGACGTGCCCCGGCTCTCCGTCGGCGTCTACGCCACCTCCGCCTCCACACCGCTCTTCTTCGCGCAGGCTATCGGCCGTTTTGTCCGCTCGCGAATGCCCGGCGAGTCGGCCTCCGTCTTCCTGCCCTCGGTGCCAGTGCTGCTCGGGCTCGCCGAGAACATGGAGGTGCAGCGCGACCACGTCCTGGGCAAGCCGCACCGGGAGCAGGGCTGGTCCGACGAGCTTATTGAGCAGGCGAATCGCCAGCAAAACGAGCCGGACGAGGCCCCCAGCTACGAGTCCATCGGGGCCTCGGCTGAACTCGATTCGCTGATTTTCGACGGCTCAACCTACGGCACCGGCACTGCGGCCGGTTCCGCGGAGGAACAAGACTTCCTTGGGCTGCCCGGCCTGCTGGACGCCGAGCAGGTCAAGACCCTGCTGCGCAAGCGTCAGAGCGACCAGCTCGACGCGCGCGAGGCGGAAGAAAAGGCGCGCAAGGCCGCCGAGCGCGAAGCCGCAGAGCGCGCGAAAATCCTCGGCGAGCCGCAGCCGACAAAGCAGGCACCTGGCGCGCCCGGCGGGGCGTCGGGAAGCGGGAGCACCGCGGCGGACGAGATCCCGCGTCTGCGCAAGGAACTCAACGACCGCGTCTCCATCGTCGCGGGCAAGACGGGACGCCCGCATGGTGCGATCCACACCGAGGCCCGCAAGGCCTGCGGAGGACCGCCGACCGCGCTGTGCAGCGCCGAGCAGCTCCGCCAGCGCATCGACTACCTGCGCGGCTGGTAGGACAGACGAAAGAAGCCGGTGCGGGAAGGGAAAACTGATTCCTTCCCGCACCGGCTTCGCGCTGGGTTACACCAGCCTCTAATCCAGGTAGTCGCGCAGCACCTGCGAACGCGAGGGGTGGCGCAGCTTGGACATCGTCTTGGATTCGATCTGGCGGATACGCTCGCGGGTGACGCCGTAGACCTGGCCGATCTCGTCTAAAGTGCGCGGCATGCCGTCGGTCAGGCCGAAGCGCAGGCGCACGACGCCCGCCTCACGCTCGGAGAGCGTGTGGAGCACATCCTGGAGCTGATCCTGCAGGAGCGTGAAGGAGACCGCATCGACTGCGACGACGGCCTCGGAGTCTTCGATGAAGTCGCCGAGCTGGCTGTCGCCCTCGTCGCCGATCGTCTGGTCCAGCGAGATCGGCTCGCGGGCGTACTGCTGGATCTCCATCACCTTCTCCTCGGTGATGTCCATCTCCTTGGCAAGCTCCAGCGGCGTTGGCTCGCGGCCCAGGTCCTGGAGCAGCTCGCGCTGGATGCGGCCGAGCTTGTTGATGACCTCGACCATGTGCACCGGGATACGGATGGTCCGCGCCTGGTCCGCCATCGCGCGCGTAATCGCCTGGCGGATCCACCACGTGGCGTAGGTGGAGAACTTGTAGCCCTTGGAGTAGTCGAACTTCTCCACGGCACGGATCAGGCCCAGGTTGCCCTCCTGAATGAGATCCAGGAAGGCCATGCCGCGGCCGGTGTAGCGCTTCGCCAGCGAGACCACGAGACGCAGGTTTGCCTCGAGCAGGTGGTTCTTCGCCTTGCGCCCGTCGCGCGCCACGGCGCGGAAGTCGCGCTTAACCGCAGGCGTGAGCTTGGCGTCCTTATCGCCCTCGGCGGCAGCGCGCTGCATCTCGTCGAGACGGTGCTGCGCGTAGAGGCCGGCCTCAATGCGCTTGGCCAGCGAGACCTCCTGTTCCGCATCCAGCAGCGCGACCTTGCCGATCTGCTTGAGGTAAGCGCGCACCGAGTCCGCCGAAGCAGTCAGCTGCGCGTCTTTGCGCGCCTGGCGCAGGGCCGCGGATTCCTCGATGTCCCAGACGGAGGAGGAATCTTCCTCTTCTTCCTCGTCTTCGCTGTCCTCATCCGCGCCAGCATCGTCAGCGTCATCGAGGTCCTCATCGAGCTCGTCCTCGTCGAGATCATCGGCGAGCTCATCGTCGAAATCCGCCTCGTCCGCGAGATCCGGATCGTAGTCCTCGTCCTCGCGGTCGTCGGGGTTATCCGCATCGTCGAGCAGCGCGTCGGTGCGCAGCTCGTCCTCATCTACAGCGGAGCTCTCAGCGTGCGCCGCCGTCGCCTTCTTGCGCGTCGTCTTCTTCGTCTTCTTCGCAGTCTTGCGAGCGGTCTTCTTCGTCGCCTTCTTGCGCGCAGTCTTCTTGGCAGTCTTCTTCGTTGCCTTCTTGCGCGCAGTCTTCTTTACCGCTTTCTTCGCGGTCTTCTTCGCCGCCGGTGCCGCGGCGCCGCTCGACCCGTTGCCTGCTCCGCCGTCGGAGGATGCCTGTGCTGCATCGTCGACGCTGTTATTGCCTGAAGCTTCGCTGGCTACCACGTACGCCCTTTCGCCGTTTCGGTCGTTGTCCACTGCCACCACCTCACCGCGGTCCTGCGTTTTAAGCTTAAGCCGCACTCCCGCACAAAAGGTGGGAGCGCTGCCGCCGCAGCACCGCTCGTGCGCTGCAAACAAGGTGTGATGCACATCTTGTCGGGTTGCGCAATGGTTTCATTTATAGAACGCCCATCTTAACAGGGTGGGGGATGAATCTATTCCAGCCCCCGCCGCGAGTCTTGGCTTTTGCGTTCCTCATGGCCCACTGCGCAGCGGTTTCGCAACGCATCGTTTTAGGTCAAGGACAGTGGCTCTTGTCCGGTGCCCACCGTACATGAAAGCCGACGCGCACCGGTGAGCTGCGCGCCGCCTAGGGCGCGAGATGCGTGTGTGCGGCCATCGCGGCCCCGACGATGCCGGCCCGGTTGCGCAGCTTCGCCGGGATCACCGGCACGTCGACGGTGAGCAGGGGCACCCACTTGTCGGCCTTGCGGGAGATGCCGCCGCCGACCACAAAGGCGGTCGGGTTTAGCAAGCGGGCGTACTCGTGCAGCACAGCGTCGACGCGCTTGGCCCACTTCTTGTAGCTCAGGTCTTCGCGGTCCTTGGCCGCCGAGGAGGCGAGGTGTTCGGCTTCCTTCCCGTCGAGTAGGAGGTGTCCGAGCTCGGTGTTGGGGAACAGCGTGCCGTCGACAAGCATTGCGGAGCCGATGCCCGTGCCGAAGGTGAGGAAGATGACTGCGCCCTCGCGCGCCTGCGGCTCGCCGAAGGCGACTTCGGCGACACCGGCTGCGTCAGCGTCGTTGAGCACGGCGAGCTCTTCGCGGCCCAGAGCCTCGGCGAAGAGGTCGTGGACCTGCGTGCCCACCCAGGACGGGTCGATGTTTGCGGCGGTGGTGGCGACCTGCTGGCGAATCACCGACGGCAGCGTGATGCCAACCGGGCCCTGCCAGTCGTGCGCGCGCACGATCTGCGCCACGGTGTCCGCCACGGCCTGCGGGGTGGCGGGCTTGGGCGTGGCGATCTTCATCCGCTCGCCGACAAACTCGCCGGTGCGCAGATTAACCACGGCACCCTTGATGCCGGAGCCGCCTACGTCAACGCCAAAGCCCAAGGTGGGCGCGGTCGAAGCCTGGGTATTCGCTGTTGTGTCGCTCATGTACTCAACTCTACAAAACCTTAAGCCTCGGGTGCCCAGGATGCAGCTGTGACGCGGGCCGGGCACGATAGGGAGTATGAATACTGCAGCAAATCACGTTCCCAGCCCCGCCGAATTGCGCGAGATGTGCGTCGACCTGGTCACCGATGCGGCCGAGTTTGTCGCGCACCAGCGCGCCTTTTTGACCAAGCATGGTTCCGTGGCGATGGTGGCGGAGACAAAGTCTTCGGAGGTCGACCCGGTCACTGCGGTGGATAAGGGCTGCGAGGCGCGCGTGGCCAAGCGCCTGGCCGAGCTTCGACCCGACGACGGCATCATCGGCGAGGAGGGCTCGGCGATTCCCACTCGCACTGGGGTGGAGTGGGTCATCGACCCGATCGACGGCACGGTCAACTTCATCTACGGGGTGCCCGCCTATGCGGTCTCTGTCGGCGTGGCCGTCGACGGCGAGCTCGTCGCCGGCGCAGTTGCCGACGTCGCGCGCGGGGTGGTCTACCGCGCGGCGGTGGGTGAGGGGGCCAGTGTGCTTATCGACGGCACCGCGCACCCGCTGCGCGCCTCCCGGGCATCACAGCTTACGACCACGCTGCTCGCGACCGGGTTTGCCTACGATGCGGGGTGGCGGGGCCGCCAGGCCGAAATCCTGCAGCACATCCTGCCCGTCGTGCGCGACATTCGGCGTATGGGCTCGGCCGCACTTGACCTGTGTCGCGTGGCCGAGGGCAGCGTGGACGCCTACTACGAGCACGGTACCCACCCCTGGGACTACGCCGCCGGGGCGGTGATCGCGGCGGAAGCCGGTGCGGTGGTGCACCACCCGGGCTTGGTGGATCGCGGCGGGCAGGGTGCGCTGGTCACCGCGTGCGCGCCCGGGATCGCCGACGAGTTTGCGGACCTGCTGCACAAGGCGGGAGCCCAGCGGGATCTGCAGGCGTAGTTCGGCGCTGTTTTTACCCCCGAAAACTCGACAAAGGTGCAGTATGCGGGGCGAAAGTGACAGACGCAGGCCAATCATTTAGTATTCCGCTCAAACGCGTGCTGATACGACGCTAAATTCCAACGATATTTGAGCTAGGGAGTGCTTGCTATGGCCACGGATTACGATGCACCGCGCCGCCGCCTCGAGGACGATGAAATCACGACCGATTCGCTGGAGGGCCTGAAGGCCGCCGAGGTTGCGGGCAGCAGCATGGACGACGAGGGCGAAATCGTCGAGCCCGTGGAGATCCCGCCGCAGGACCTGTCCGGCGAGGAGCTCAACGTTGAGGTTAAGCCCCGTCAGGACGATGAGTTCACCTGTGCTTCGTGCTTCCTCGTGCAGAAGAAGAAGCGCCTGGCCTACACGGCGGACGACGGCTCGAAGTTCTGCCTCGACTGCGAGTAGCGCCCTCGTACACAACCGGCTAGGCGATCGGCGCGGGCGGGACTGGTGCCCCGTCCGGAGGCAGGACCTTCGGGTACTTCTTCGACGCTGCGGTCTGACCGGCAGCCAGCGGAGTCACGTCGGGGTTGGTTGCGGCAGCGGCTGCTGCGCCCTCGCCGGGGGCTGGGCGCCAGGGGGTGGGGTCCCAGTTGCCGTCGACAAGCTTGCGCTGCGAGAGCCAGCCAAGTGCAAAGACAGCGGCACCGCAGAGCGCGACGAGGATGAGGCCCAGGGCACCGTCGGCGCGCGTGGACCAGCCCAAAAGCAGGCCGAACCAGCCGAAGTCGGCGTCACCGAAGGTGGTGTTGGCGGAGCCGAAGGAGCCGAGCACGCCCAGCAGGAACGCGGGCAAGAACGTAATCAGCAGGCCGTTGGCAAAGGCACCAAGGACCGCACCGCGGCGTCCGCCCGTGGCATTGCCGTAGACGCCAGCGGCACCGCCGGTGAAGAAGTGGGGGACCAGGCCGGGCAGAATCAGTGCGACACCAAAGGCCGGGTTGAGCCACAGGGAGAGCACCGCCAGGCCGATCAGCCCGCCGACGAAGGAAGAGATGAAGCCCACCAGCACGGCGTTCTGCGCGTAGGGGAAGACGATCGGCGCATCGAGTGCCGGGATGGCACCGGGCACCACCTTGGCGGCGATGCCCTGGAACGCCGGGACCAGCTCGCCGAGAATGGTGCGCACACCGAAGAGGATGACGGCCACGGCAACACCGAACTGCAGGCCCTGGGTAAAGGACTGCATGAGGTAGTTGCCCACGCTGGTCGCGCCGCCTTCGAAGGCGGTGAACGCTTCCTCGGTGCCCGCGCGGGCGATGAACAGCAGGGCCAGAACGATGTACATCAGCGCCATGGACAGCGCGGTGGCGACCATGGAGTCGCGGAGGAAGCGCAGGCCCTCGGGAAGCTTGAGTTCCTCGGTCGACGGCGACATTTTTGTGCCCTTGCCGCCAACCACCTTGCCCACAGCGCCTGCGGCGAGGTAGCCGGCGGTGCCGAAGTGGCCGATGGCGATCGAGTCATCGCCGGTGATGCGGCGGGTCCACGGGTGCGCGATCGCCGGCAGGGAGACCATCAAAATGCCCAGTAGGACGGCACCGAAGAGGACGACGAGCCACGAGGAGTAGCCCGCGGGGGCCAGCACCATGGTGAGCATGGTGGCCATGAACAGCACGTGGTGGCCGGTGAGGAAGACGTAGCTCATCGGCGTAAAACGGGCCAGCAGCAGCGAGACCACAAAGCCCAGGATCATGATCCAGGCGACCTGGCTGCCGAATTGCTCTTGGGCAATGCCGACGATCGCCTCGTTGGTGGGCACCACGCCCTGCGCGCCAGTCGCACCAGCGATCATGGCACCGAGTGGCTCAAGGGAAGACACCACCAGGCCGGCACCTGCGCCGATGAGCAAGAAGCCCAGCGTCGCCTTGATCGCCCCGCCCAGTACTTGGCCCACGCCGCGGCCCATGGCTGCGAGGCCGACCGCGGTAATCAGGCCAATCAAAAAGGCTGGGACGGAGAGAATCTCATTGACAAGAAAGGTCGCGATTGCGAGGAGGAAGTCCATTTCTGTGCCGCCTTAAACGTCGTAGAGCTCGCGCAGAGCCCCATCAATTTCGGACATGTTGGTGAAGTCTTCGATGACATGGACGGGCACGCCGACGTCGCCAAGCGTGGCAGCGATCTCGCCGGAGGTGAGCAGGAAGTCGGCTTCCTTCGCGCGCCCCTTCGCGGAGATCGTGTCCGTGGCTTCCACATCGAGGTACGGGCCCCAGCCCCAGGCGTCGAGCACCTGCTCAAGCGTGTTCTTGAGAAACAGTGAGGTGCCCAGCCCGTTGCCGCAGACAGTGAGGATCTTGCCTTTCGACGGCACCGAGTCGCTGCGCTTCTCCGACTGGGAGTCGCGTGGCGCGGCAGCGCCACGCGGCGCGACAGCGGCCTGTTTTGTGCTTGCGGATTTCTTCTTGCCCGCGGTGCGAAGCACCTCGCGCAGCTCCTCTTCCGTGGACACGCTGTCCAAGGCGCTGCGGGTAGCGGGCTTGCCTAAAAGTCCCGCCAATTCCTTCATGGCAGCAAGGTGCTCCGAGGAATCGCGGGCCGCCAGCGCTACCACCAGGTCGACCGGGTCGTTCGACTTGTGGCCGAACTCCACCGGTTGCGCGAGCCTGACCCAAGACAGCGCCGTGCGCTTTACAGCTTCCGACGGGCGGGCGTGCGCGAAGGCGAAACCCGGAGCGACCACGATGTACGGGCCGTTGTCCTCGACGGATTGCACCATTGCATCGGTGTAGTCACGTGTGGCATCGCCGGAGCGTTCCAGCAGACTGCCGGCGAGGCGAATGGCCTCGCGCCAATTCTCCGCGCGGCCGTTGAGCTCAACGGCTCCGGGCGCAAGAAGCGTGTTGATTGTGGACATGATTTTTAGGTCCCTCGTGTTGCAGGTACCGGCCGATTCTTCGGCACAGGTCTTACCTACACGTTATTACCAGTACGGTGGTCTGCGTCAAGCTTTCCTGTTGCTAATTTCTTTCGGCTACTGGTGCAGTTGTTTCGGCACGAACGCCTTGAGGAGCGCTTCCGGATCCTTGGAGGAGACCAGCCAGTAGGGGGTGGGGTCCTCCGGGTCGTCGAGGACGATCAGCGCGTGCTCCGGCACCCAGGCGTGGGAGACAAGGTAGGCGGCGGGGTCGAGCTGGCGGCCCAACGCGTTCTGCCGGGCCGATTGCGGCACTTCCATCGCGCGCGAGACGACGGTCGCGGGCAAGTTTGCGTCGTTGACGCGCAGCCAGCGAGAGCCATCGGGGTCCTGCTCCACCGCGACAGTGGTGCGCGACAGCCAGGTCAGGTACCAGCCGATGAGGCCGCCGATGAGGATCAGCGGGATGATAAACCACCACACATTGCGGTTGAGCGCGAACTGCGCAGCCAGCAAAAACGTCAGGAAGGCACCTGCGGCCCACCAGTACCAGGGCACCCACTGGCGCTCACGGTAGAGCACCTTCGCGGCACCTCCTGCGGTGGGGGAGGTGTGCTGTGTGGACTCGTTGGAATAGCGCGGGTTTTCAGACACGCATGCAACTTTAGTTGAGTTTGGAGCCATTGCCGTAATGTGGGCGACCATGGACGCCACCACCAACAGCCCTCAAGATCATGATGCTGAACCGCAATCCGCGCTCGGCCCAATCCCGCTGAAGCGCTTGGACCCAGAACTGCCACTGCCAAGAAGGGCGCACGCGGGGGATGCGGGCGCGGACCTTTACGCGGCGGAGACCGTCACGCTTGCCCCGGGCCAGCGCGCCCTGGTCGGCACGGGTGTGGCGCTCGCCTTGCCGCTGGGCACGGTGGGGCTGATCCACCCGCGCTCAGGCCTGGCCGCCAAGCACGGGCTGAGCATTGTGAACACTCCCGGCACGATCGACGCCCAGTACCGCGGCGAGCTGAAAGTGTGCATGGTGAACACTGACCGAGACGAGGCGTTTACGATCGAGCGCGGCATGCGGATCGCCCAGCTGGTCGTGCAGCGGGTGGAGCTGGTCGACTTCGTGGAAGTCGATGAGTTAGATGACACTGAGCGCGGTGCCGGCGGCTACGGCTCGACCGGCACCAACTAGGGCAAAACTAGGGTGCAACAGGGTTGAGCCAGGCAGAGCTAAAGCCTTAAGACTGCAGGCTGCGCGCTAAGGTCGAAAGCGCACTACGTACCACCTACAGTGGCGTATAGGGATAGACGTACATAAAAAGGAAGCGCCGGTCGGCGCGAGGAGGACACACCACCATGGCATTGTGGCCATTTGGCAAGAAGAAGAAGGAAAAGGCCGCACAGGAAGCACAGGCCGCCGCGCCGCAGCAGGAGCAGGACACGCAGGAGCCCCAGGCTCAGGACGTGCAGGAGAGCGCTGCGCCTGAGGCGTCGACAAGCACTGTGGCTGCCGAGGCCCCGCTTGAACAGGCCGAGGGTACGACCCCGCTTGAGGATTATGACGCGGTCAACGGCAGCACCGGCCCCTTCGACGGTGACAATGTCAACATCGAGGACTTCGACTTCACCGATTTTTCCAACGCCACGCTGAACCTCGGCTCCATCAAGATCCCCTTCCCGAAGGAAGCGCAGGTGCAGGTGGAGATGGGCGAGCAGGGGCCGAAGATGGTCCACATCGTCACCCGCCACGGCCGCATTACCCCGGTGGCCTTCGCAGCACCGCGCTCGGGCGGGCTGTGGGAGGAATCCGCAGAAGAGATCGCCGAGGGCATGCGCAACGAGGACATGCCCGTGCGCTTCGAGCAGGGTCCGTGGGGCAAGGAGATCATCGGCACCGGTACCAATGGCGTGATCCGCATCATCGGTGTGGAGGGCCCGCGCTGGCTGTACCGCGTCACCCTTGCGGCACCGACCGGGCGCGAAGACGATATGGCGAAGCTGGGCCGCGAAGTGGTTGCCCGCTCCTTTGTCTACCGCGGGAACGACCCGATCCTGGCCGGAAACTCGCTCCCGGTCACCCTGCCGAAGCAGCTGGCCCAGCAGGTACAGCAGGCAGTGGAGCAACGCGCACAGCAGGGGCAACAGGCAGCGCAAGGCTCCGCCCCGCAGGCTGGCAACCCGAACGCGCTGAGCGATGCGCTCAAGCAGATCATCGCCCAGAACAACGACTTCAACAAAGACAAGTAAGCCGTAATACGCAATGACCAATCCCGCCATCGCACCGGGCGAGCACATTGAGGTGACCACCCGCGCGCTGGCGCACGGCGGCGAGGCCATCGGTAACGCACCCGATGGCCGCGTCGTTTTTGTGCGCGGCGCGCTGCCCGGCGAAACTGTCACCGCCACGCTAACCAAGGTGAAGAAGCGCTGGGCCCGCGCTGACCTGCTCGAGGTCACAACACCCTCGCCGCACCGCGTGGACCCCACCTGTCCGGCCGCGGCCGCAGGGGCCGGCTGCTGCGATCTCAGCTTCATCGACCCGGCCTACCAGCTGGAGCTGAAGACGCAGGTACTGCGCGGCCAGCTGCAGGCATTGGCGGGCCGTTCGAACGTCCTGCGCGGGCTCGACCTGGACGCCGCGCTTGCAACCCGCGCGCTGGCACCCGCCCGCGGCTGGCGCACCCGCGTGCGCTTGGGCGTTGACGCTGCCGGACGCGCCGGGCTGCGCAAGCTGCGCTCGAACGACGTGGTCGCGGATGCGCTATGCACACAGGCTGTACCCGGGCTTCTCGACGGGCTCGTCGGCCCCGGAGCGCGCAGCTTTACCCCTGGCGCCGAGGTCATCGCCGTGCGCGACGCCACCGGCACCCGGCACGTGGTGGAGACCCGCCGGGTGCAGCGGGGACGGCGTGCAGAGACCGTCGATAAGCGTGTGGAAGGCAGCGGGATCGTGGAAGAGCACGTGGACTCGCGTACCCTGCACTTTCCCGCGACGGCCTTCTGGCAGGCGCACGTCAACGCACCGCAGGCTTACGCCGACGTGGTGGCGGAGTGGGGCAGTGCACAGTACTCCCGGCCGGTGGCCTGGGACCTCTACGGCGGCGTCGGCATGTTCGCGCCCGCGCTCAGCCGCGCTACCGGCGGCGGGCGAGTGGAAACCGTGGATTACTCGCCAGCGGCGACCTCCTCGCCCCAGTCGGGCCTTGCGGACCTGGATCTGCATGTAACCAACGCGCGCGTCGAGGAAGCCATCGCCCAGCTGCCCGCGCCGGGGCTCGTTGTGCTCGACCCACCGCGCGCCGGTGCTGGTGCCGAGGTCGTGCGCGCGGTAGCGGCGGCGGGACCGGAGCGCGTCATCCACGTCGGCTGCGACCCGGCGACGCTCGCACGCGATCTGGCGAGCTGGGGCGAGGCAGGCTTTGCCGTGGAGCGCCTGCTGCTTATCGACGCCTTCCCCAACACCCACCACTTTGAAACGATGTGCCTGCTGCGACCTGCCGACCAGTAGGGCTACGGGCGCAGACGAGTCACGGTGTAAGATGGCGTGAAATGCAGGCTGGGCGGTGGTTTTTCGCCCACCTGCGGACGGACTGTAGGGCGAGAGAAGGAGAGCTTGAGGACAGTGGGAATGCTCGAGGGACTCACATCGCCGGCGGACATCAAGTCGCTTTCGAAAAGCGAGCTGCGCGCACTCGCGGAGGAGATCCGTCAGCTGTTGATTTCCAAGGTGTCCGCGACCGGGGGACACCTGGGCCCCAACCTCGGCGTGGTTGAACTGACGCTCGCGCTGCACTACGTCTTCAACTCGCCGGATGACCCGATCATCTTTGACACCTCGCACCAGTCCTATGTGCACAAGATCCTCACCGGCCGCGCGGGCCAGTTCGACACGCTGCGCAAGAAGGGCGGCCTGTCCGGCTACACCGCGCGCGCGGAATCCGAGCATGACTGGACGGAGTCTTCGCACGCGAGCGCTTCGCTGTCGTACGCCGACGGGCTGTCGAAGGCGAAGGAGCTTTCCGGCCGCGGCTCGGACAAGGTCGTCGCCGTGGTCGGCGACGGCGCACTGACCGGCGGCATGTGCTGGGAGGCGCTGAACAATATTGCAGCGGGCGAGCGCAACGTGGTCATCGTGGTCAACGACAATGGGCGTTCCTACTCGCCGACGATCGGTGGCTTTGCCAACAACCTCACCAAGCTCCGCGGCCAGCTGGCGGCGCTGCGTATGCAGCCGGGCTATGACGAGGTGATGGAAAACGGCAAGAAGACGCTGAAATCCATGGGCTGGGTCGGCGAGCGCACCTTCGACGCGCTGCACGCGCTCAAGGAAGGCGTGAAGTACCAGGTGTTGCCCACCGAGATGTTCTCGGATCTGGGCATTAAGTACGTCGGCCCGGTGGAGGGCCACGACCTGAAGGCGCTCATCAGCGCGCTGAAGTACGCGAACAGCTACGACGGGCCGCTGATCGTGCACGTGGTGACGGAGAAAGGCCACGGTTTTGCCCCCGCGGTGAACGACGAGGCGGATCAGATGCACTCCACCGGCGTCATTGACCCGGTGACCGGTGCCTCGCTGGCCAAGTCCGCTCCTGGCTGGACCAGTGTGTTTACCGAGGAACTCCTGCGGGCAGGCCGCGAGCGCGAGGACATCGTGGCGATTACCGCCGCGATGGCTGGCCCGACCGGGCTGCAGCCTTTCGCGGAGCAGTTCCCGGACAGGTTCTTTGACGTGGGTATTGCGGAGCAGCACGCGATCACCTCTGCCGCGGGGCTCGCGCTCGGCGGGATGCATCCGGTGGTCGCGGTCTACTCCACCTTCCTCAACCGCGCCTTCGACCAGCTGCTCATGGATGCCGGCCTGTTGCACCTGCCGGTGACCGTCGTGCTTGACCGGGCCGGTGTGACCGGCTCGGACGGGGCGAGCCACAACGGCGTCTGGGACCTTTCTTTGGCCTCGATCGTGCCGGGTATCCGGATCGCGGCACCGCGCGACCCGCAGCGTCTGCGCGAGGAATTCGCCGAGGCAATCGCGGTGACCGACGGTCCGACGATCGTGCGTTTCCCGAAAGGGAAGGTGGGCGAGGACATCCCGGCCCTGGAACGTCGGGGTAACGTCGATGTGCTGCACCGCCCGGCGGAGACCGCGGAGACAGACGAGGCCCGTCTCAACGTGCTCATGGTGGCCATCGGCACCTTCGCTGCACCCGCCTGCGCGATCGCCGACGAGCTCGGCACCGAGGGCATCGACCTGACCGTGGCGGACCCGCGCTGGGTGATCCCGGTTGCCGCCGAGCTGGTTGACATGGCAGCGGAGGCTGACCTGGTGGTGGTCTACGAAGACGGCCTGCTGCGCGGCGGCGTTGGATCCGCCGTGGCGGAGGCGCTGCACGCGGCGGGTGTGGACACGCCGCTGCGTCAGTTGGCGTTCCCCTCCGTGTTCCCGGAGCACGCCTCGCGCGACGAGGTGCTCGCGGAGTACGGGCTCGACGAGGCAAGCGCGACGGCGCAGGTGCGCCAGTGGGCGCTGGAGTTGGCTGACCGCTAAACCTGCGCCGCGAGTCCAGCACGCGCATTTCAGCACGGAACAGCGTTATGCGCGGTTCGGGGGAGTGGGCACGTCGTGCGCTTTGGCGGCGACGATAAGTGGTGCGACCATCTCGCACTGCCAGGGGCGCGCCCCGGCGTCGGCAAGCGCCGCGTACGCCTGGTCGATATCCCAGGCGGTCTCTGCCTGCATTGCTTTCCACAGCACCGTTCGCAGCGTTTTCGTGGTTATCAGCGTGGACGTATTCAGGTCGAGTTCTGCCGCGAGCTTCTCAACCGCGGCCTTTGTTTCCGCGATGCACTCCCAGGCTTGTGGGTAGTGCTTCTTCAGCGTGGAGGTAGAGGGTATCCCCGAGGCACTGCGCTCTGGCCGCGGCCACGTTGCGGGGTCTTGGGCACGCGCGTCGGCAAGGACAGACGCGCAGCGCTCCGCGGCGCCGCGACGCCGGCGAGGAAACCCCGGGGTCGCGCGGATCTCGGCGACGCTGCGCGGCCGGTTCGCGGCAATGTCCACCAGCACCTTGTTCGGTAGCAGGCGCATTGGCGAGCGGTCGTGCTTGCGGGCGAGCGCATCCCGGTGCTCCCACAGCGCGCGGGCGAGCTGGAGCGATTCAGGGGAGTTGAATCGGGAGATACCTTTCACGTCGCGCCAGGTGCCTGCTTCCGGGGCCTGCGAGCGCGTGTGGAGGACGTGGGCGAACTCCTGCTCGGCGATGTCGAGCTTGCCGTCCTCGGCAAGCAGACAGGTCAGCGCGTCAGCGAGGTCGTGGAGGTAGAGCACGTCTAAGGCGGCGTAGTCCTGCCACGCCCTGGGCAGCGGGACGGTTGACCAATCTTCGCGGCCGTGGCCCTTCTCCAGGTGGATGCCCACAAACTCCTCGACCATCGCGCCGAGATTGGTGCGGTCGAAGCCCGCGATGCGCCCGGCGAGCTCAGTATCAAACAGGGAACCTGCGAAAAGGCCCAGCGCGGCTAGCGAAGGCAGGTCTTCGCCAGCGGCGTGCAGGATCCAGGTGCCGTGGTTGAGCACCGGCGCAAAAACGTCCTTGAACTCCTCGCGGTGCCCCTCGGGGGCAAGCAGAAAGGTGCCAGCCCCGGGGCGATACACCTGGACGAGGAAGGCGCGGTCGTCGTAGCGAAACGTGGAGGCGCGCTCGGTATCTACCGCAAACGGGCCGCGCCCGGCTAACAGGCGTGCGGCAGCACGATGAAACCCTGCTGGCTCATCGATGAGTTCGTACTGCAGTTGCTGTGACACTTCAAGGAAGTTTAGCGGTTCCCCAACGCGGTGACACCCTCAGGCGGCAAGCCAGCGACGTGCGCGAGCACCTTGGCAAAGGCTTCGACGTGCGCCGCGAGGTCGATGCCTTCTGCGGTCCAGGAGGCGCGCATCTCCAGCTGGTAGGCGCGCGGCGGCCCGCCGATCTCGCCGAAGCGCACGGACGCGGTGGAGGTGACGGTGCCGCCCAGGTTGGTAAAGCCGGCCCCGGTCTCGTCGAGGGACTCGTTGAGCCACTGCCACGCGACGTCGGGAAGCAGCGGGTCGGAGGCCACAGCATCATCCATGTCTGCCTGGATGTAGGCCACCAGTCGCATGGAGCCCTCCCAGGCCTCCTCCGCGTCGGGGGAGTGCAAAAGGATGAGGCGGCCGAACGCGTCGCCCTCGGAGTCGACCGGGATCGGCTCGCCGGGCTTGGTCTCCTGCGGGCGCTCGACTTCGAGGCCCACGGCGTGGCTGTACGGCGCGGGGCGCTGCGGCGGGCGGATCGTGCCCAAGGTGATCTCCGGGCGCAACTTCGCCGCATGCATGGACTCCACCGCGGCGGAGAAGTCTGCGGGCAGGCTGGCCTGCTCGCTGTGCGTGTCGCGCGTGCCGTTGCCCGTCTGGGAGGAAGTGTCCGAATTCATCACAGGAATTAAGGTAAACGTCAACTGACGTGTCGGGTGGGAGGCGCGCCGTGGGCGAAAGCGCGTAGACTTGCATACGACTTTCGTTTGAGGTGGCCTCTTTCGGGCCACAGGAAGGGAGAAGAATCCTATGGCCAAGCTTGACTTCGATGCGCTCAACGCCATGCAGCGCTACCTGCAGTTTGCGGTTTTCCGCGCGATCCCCGGTGCGCTGGGCTCTGAGCGCGAGGAGCTGACCAAGGAAGCACAGCAGTTCTTCGCGGATCTTGAAGCGGAGGGCAAGGTCGTGGTGCGCGGCATCTACGACAACACCGGCATCCGCGCCGACGCGGATTTCATGATCTGGTGGCACGCGGAGCACTTCGAAGAGCTGCAGAAGGCACTTGCGGACTTCCGTCGCACGACCACCCTGGGCCAGCTTCTTGAGGTGGCGTGGCTGGGCAACGGCCTGCACCGCCCGGCCGAGTTCAACAAGTCGCACCTGCCCAGCTTCATCATGGGCGAGGACCCGGAGGCGTGGATTACGGTCTACCCGTTCGTCCGTTCCTACGAGTGGTACCTGCTGGATCCGCAGGAGCGTCGCCGCATCCTGGCCAACCACGGCAAGGCGGCGCGCGACTTCGCCGACGTGCGAGCGAACACGGTCGAGGCGTTCACACTCGGCGATTACGAGTGGATGCTCGCCTTCGAGGCGCCGACCCTGGCGCGCATTGAGGAGCTCATGCACACCATGCGCTACACCGAGGCCCGCCTGCACGTGCGCGAGGAGATCCCGTTCCACACGGGCCGCCGCGTCGCAGGCATCGGCGAGATCATCAAGGTCCTGCCTTAGGGGCCGATTGCTTATCGACGCGGCGGGGCAGGCTCACGCGGCGTCGATAAGCAAAGCTTTAGCGCTCCTCGAGGGTCAGCGAGATCGAGTTGATGCAGTAGCGCAGGTCGGTCGGGGTGTCGAAGCCCTCGCCTGCGAAGACGTGGCCCAGGTGCGAGTGGCAGTTCGCGCACAGCACCTCGGTGCGGACCATGCCTAAGGAGCGGTCCTCGCGCTCGATGACGGCGTCGCCCGCCAGCGGGGTAAAGAAGGCGGGCCAGCCGCAGTGGGCGTCGAACTTGGAGGAGGAGCGGAAGAGCTCCGCGTTGCAGGCGCGGCAGCGGTAGACGCCCTCGGTGGTGGTGTCGGTGTATTCGCCTACGCCCGGCGGCTCGGTGCCGGCCTCGCGCAGCACGTGGTACTCCTCCGGGGTCAGCCTTTCCTTCCACTCCTGCGGGGAAAGCGAGGCGAAGTCGGGGGTATTGTCAGCCATTGTGGGCCTCCTTAGCCGGGGTTTGCGTTTGCACCGACACTACCCACGCAGCGACCGCGACGATGAATATGGCCCACCCGGCCGTGGGCAAAAACGTCCCGAGCCAGCGGCCTGTTAGCCCCATGACCTCGGCATCGAAGCGCAGCGGGCTCACGCACAGCAGCAGGCCCAACCACACGGTGCCGGTGTGGAAGGGGCTTGCTTTGTGCAGCGCGGTGAAGGCGGCGGGGAAGAGCATCATGGTGTAGTAGGCCTGGCCCAAGGAACTGAGCAGGCAGACCCCGGCGAGCAGTACTGCTGTGGAGCAGGTGAGCCAGAGCCACTCGTCGGTAAAGCGCCAGCGGGCCAGGCCAAGCACCGCGACGGCGACGGCCGCGGCGAAGAGGACAAAACACAGGCCGTGGAGCCATCCCGGCATGCCAAAGTAGACGGCGAAGCCCGCGAGCGAGGAGTTTGCGTAGTCGCGGGTGGTGCTCAGGTACGGCACGAGCCTGCCGAAGTAGTCGCCCGCGCCCGGGGTGAGCGGCCACGCGATCGCGTTCAACAGCACGGGCACGGCGATGCCTGCGAGTACGGTGCGCAGCTGTAGTTGCATGAGCGGCAGGACCAGCAGCGGGGCGAACATCGGCTTGATCAGGATGGCCAGGCCAAGGATGACGCCCGCGAGGATGAAGCGGCGCGCGCGGTAGCTGGCCAAAAACGCGGTGAGCGCGAGAAGCAGGATGCCGTTGATGTTGGAGAACACCAGTGTGTTGGTGACGGCCTCGGTGGCGAAGGCCAAGCTGAGCGCGACGGGGAAGACCGGGCCTCGCAGGCTGCGGCCGGCCAGCGTGGTGCACCAGGCGAGTGCGGCGATGATGGCCAGCGCGTTGGCCAGGATAAACAGCGGGCGTACCGCGTTCGGGTCCGCGGCGAGCCCCAGCGGGGACAGCAGCAGGGTAGCGCCGGGGTTGTACAGGTAGTGGGGGTCCACGTAGTGGTAGACCTCGTTGTAGACCGGCACGCGCTCGACGAAGCGGCGGGCAGCTGCCCACACGGTGGTGAAGTCGTCAGTCGGGGAGCCCTGCCTGGCAAGCACGAAGACGCGATGGATGATCAACAGCACCGCCAGCGGCCAGGCGGCAGCACGGGCTGTGCGGGCGGCGGGGGACAGCGTGCGCGTCGTGGCGTTTGTGTGCGCCCCCTGCGGGGCGGGTGCGGTCCAGAAGGTGTCCAGGCGTTGGGCCCAGCCGGGTCGAGAGTCTTGCGCGTTTGTCACGCGCCTAACCGTACCGAATCAATTACCCCTCGCGGGAAGCGGCAGCGCCGGGCAAGCGGTAGCGCACGAACATCATGGAGTCCTCGCTGACGCGTACGTCCTCGACCTCGAGCGAGGTGGTGTAGTCGCCACCGCCGCCGAAAAGCGGCTTTTCCACGTTGCCCTGGAGCGTCGGGTCGATGGTCAGGTGCAGGATATCGCCCAACCCTGCGGCCAGCAGCATGCCGTAGAGCCCGGGCCCGCCCTCGCAGGAGATACGGTTGAAGCCTTGGGCGCGTAGCGCGTCGATAATCGAGCGCGCGGAGCCATCGCCAGTGGAGAGGATGCGCCCGCCTGCCTGCCGCAGTGCTTCTCGACGCCCCGCGAGCGCCGGATCGTCGACGCAGTGCTGCGGGGCGAGAAACAGCGGGGGCACTTCGGTGTCGTAGAACAACTGCGTGTCCACGTCAAAGTCGAAACTCTCGGTGATGATCGCCAGCGGCGGAACTTCCGCTTGCCCGCGCGCTCGACGCTGGGCCTTGTCGTCGGCGGTGCACTTGACCCCGAAGTAGTTTTCCGCCCGAGCGGTGCCGCCGCCGACCAACACCGCATCGGACCACACACGCAGCAGGTTGAGTAGCTCCGAGTCGATGCTGTTGCCAAGCGAACGGGACGTGCCGTCGAGCGAGGCCGCGCCGGACACCGTCATCACCGCAAGCAGGCGCAGTTGCGGGACCGAAGGGGGCAGCACAGTGCCTAACAGTTCCGCTGGTTCAATTGTGCGGCGCGCGTCTACCATGGCGTCAAGCGTACACATCTGACCGTCGGGATTTTGGAGGAAACAGCACGTGGACGATCGCTCCCCGCTCGTAGAAGAAGCGCGGCGGGTATGGATAGACGGCGACAACCCGGACAGGCTGTTCGCCGCACTCTTTGACCCAGACGCGGCAGGCATTGGCTGGAAGCAGCACATTTGCGAGCTCGCGCATGAAGTGTTCGGTGAGACCGTCTACCGCGACATCGACGCCTTTGAAGCGATGTTCAATGCCGTCACCGACGCGACGTGGAAAGCACGCGAGTGCAACCTCGGAGAGCACAACGAGGAGTGGCTCCGGTTGCTGCCGGAATGGGCTAAGCAGTCCCGCACGGCGGAGTTCGCACTCATCCTTATCGAGCTGCAACTCCACCGCTTCAACTTCGACCACGACGGCATTCGGCGCGTACTCGACATGGCAAGCGACGCACCCCTTCGCTTCCATAACCTTTCGGTGACCGTCAACCTCAACCAGGTCTTTCTCACCTTTGCCAGGCTGCTTGCGGGGCGCAGGATTGACCCGCAGCACGTCTTCGACGCCGTGGGAGTCTCACACAGTGACGGTCAAGACACCGCCGTCTCGCAGCTGGAACCGGTGCCGCTGAAGCTTAAGCACCTCATGCTCCACGGGCTGTGGCTCTACCCAGACACCGAGTACGGGGAGCAAATACTCGCCTTCTCCGAGGCGATCTTGCGTTACCACTCGCCTAACGACTTCGTCGCCCACTACCGACGCGCCGAGGGCTACCGCCGCATGGCCGCGGTCGAGGCAGCTCCACGCTCCGATGTGTTCTCCGGACACACAGTCCGCTCCCGGGACGACTTCTACGCCGAAGCGCTGCACTCTGTACAGATGGCCATCAAGAACTTGCCCGCGGATGCCACGGCGCTGCACGGGGAGTTCGTCTCTTACCGGATGATGATTGCCACCGAGCGGCAGGTACAAAAATCCATCCAAGGACGCGTAGATGCGGAGCTTGCGCACGTTGCCACCGAGGTAGAACGGATGTCGGAGAAGATCGAAGCAGAATCACGCAATAGTCTTTTGCGGAGCATCGAGATCCTGTCTGTCTTCCTCGCCGTCATCGGGGTGCTGTCCTTCAACATTTCGCTCGCAGGGCTGGAGAACGTGGGCACGCTCGAGCGATTCGGCTTGATCCTTACCGCCGGGGTCATCCTGGGTGCCTTCTCCTGGATGGTGCACGTGGCCGTCTACCGCCACACGCACGCCGAGCCGGTAGTCGTGAAAACACGACGCAAACAGATACGAGAACTCCAACAGCGAATTGCAGCACTTGAGGAAAGGACGAAAGATGGCCGTGACTGATAAGGACTGCGAGTACGTCGCCGACGAACGCAGCATCGAGCCGGGCACCTACGACATCACCGAATATGCGCCTGCCAAACAGGCAATCGTCGACTACCTGCGGGCGCGCCTTGAAGCAGTACTCGAGCGCTGGCCGGGACGCCCAGTGCTCATGCTCTCCGGCGGCGTCGATTCGATCCTCATCGCCGCGGTGCTCGCCCAGCTGCGCACTGATGTTCTCGCGGTGACATTTAGCCAAGACTCCTCGCAACAAGCCGCAGAGGAGACCCGGGTGGCGCGCGAGGTAGCACACGCGCTCGGCTTTGAGCACCACGTCGTCGCACCGCGCGGAGAAGCGCTGGAGGAGCTTCTCGGGGAAACCGTCGACCGCCTTGAGTCCGCCGAGCCCTGGGAAGTGCTCTCAGGGGCTATTTTGGTGGCCGTCGATAAGCTGAGGCAGGAGCATGGTGCCGACGGGGCACTGATCACGGGCGCGGGCGCGGATGCCCTGTTTCTCGGTGGGAAAACCATCGATGCGACTGCCGAAGATTACCTCCAGCAGTGGGATGCCCAGGTCCGCCGGGGGATCGAGGCAAACTTCACCCGTGAGCGCTTCATCCCGGATTTCTACGAGCGGCTCATTGCGGAACCACAGCGCCACATCCAGGTTTGGCAGACGCACGAGGCAGTCGATCTCGCACTGCGCATCCACCCACGCGTGACCCGCGGAGCCGACCTCACACAAGACAAGGAGCTCTTCCGCCGCATCGCCGCCGACCTAGGCATCAACCCGGAGCTCGTGCAGACCACGAAGAACCCGATGCAGGTCTCGTCCGGAGGCCTAGATGCCATCGTCACGTTGGCACGGCAGCAACTGGCGCGCCGGGCGGGGGAGAAGACCTACTCCGATCCGATGAAGGAGCCTCTGGAGTTTACGGTCGCGCGCTTATTTCTCGCACAGCTGGAAGACCAGACGCGCGGCGAGTAGGCGGATTTTTCTGATCGGCAGCACTGGTGTGGGTTGGCCCGATGCCGGTTGTCCTAAAGGGAGCTAGCTCCATTTAGGCACGGGTCGTCTGGAAAACGCCAGGTCGCGCGGAGCTGACTGTCCTAAATGGAGCTAGCTCCGTTTAGGCGGGGCCTCGGGTCCGGGACCCAACTGCAAAGAAAAACTCACGCCCCCGTCAATACCGGGGGCGTGAGTGATAGTGGAGCGGATGACGAGACTCGAACTCGCGACCCTCACCTTGGCAAGGTGATGCGCTACCAACTGCGCTACATCCGCGTGGCAAACGTTGAGGTTTACCGTATGAGCCCTCTTGCGAGGACTCTGTGCGCGATACTGGGATCGAACCAGTGACCCCTACCGTGTCGAGGTAGTGCTCTACCGCTGAGCTAATCGCGCGGGCTGTTTCCAGCTTGGAGGTGGATACGGGAATCGAACCCGTGTACACGGTTTTGCAGACCGTTGCCTAACCACTCGACCAATCCACCGTGGAGCTTAACCTCCAAAAGTACCCATATGTACTTGGAGCGGATGACGAGACTCGAACTCGCGACCCTCACCTTGGCAAGGTGATGCGCTACCAACTGCGCTACATCCGCGTGGCAAACCTTTGAGATTTACCTTCCGAGCCCTCTTTCGAAGACTCTGTGCGCGATACTGGGATCGAACCA
>NZ_KV818007.1:276006-339330 GCF_001814825.1 Corynebacterium sp. HMSC071B10
GTGATGCGCTACCAACTGCGCTACATCCGCATGCACTGCATTGTGCGAGATAAAACATTAACCTGTTGCTCACCAGAGTCCAAATCGTGAGGTCATGCGCGTAAAGTGGCACCTCTAGTGGTCTCGGTTGGAGGGGTGGGGATTACAACACTGTAGTTTGAAAGCCACGCCGCGTGTTTTTGGGGGGCGGAGCGCGCAAAGCGCCCCATATCCTGCGGATTCGTGGAAAAGGTCACCGGCGTTGTAAAGTACTTACTCGTTCGGTCCTATGGCTCAGTGGAAGAGCGTTCCGTTCACACCGGAAAGGTCGCTGGTTCGATCCCAGCTAGGACCACACCGAGACAGCCGCCAGCTTCTGGCGGCTGTCTTCTTTTCTGAACCCCCCATTTTGGGCGGGCATCAGGGCATCAAACAAAAGTTGGTGGGCCGGGAACTCTTTAGGGCTGTGGCCCGACTACTCTCCTAAGCGGAAACGTGAAACACACGTCCCTCCGCGCGACCAAAGAATGGAGAGCCTTTTTGATGCAACGCTTCCCGTGGCGCACGCAGTGCGCTTTGGCCGCGGCCGGCGCTGTCGCAGGTCTAGCCGCGATTGGTGCCCCGGCGGCACTCGCTCATGACTCGGTGATCGGTGGGGACCCGGAGAACGCATCTGTGGTCTCGGAGTTCCCGGATTCGATTACGTTGGAGTTCTCTGGGCAGCCGAAGGAGGGGTTTAATACCGTCGCGCTGTCTCGCGTCAGTGACGGTGAGATCCTGTTCACTGGGGAGCCCGAGTTAAACGAACGACTGGTGACTGTTGATGTCCCCGCAGAAGTGGAGGAGAACGCCGAGCCTGGCGAGTACCAGGTTGGGTTCCAGATCATCTCTTCTGACGGTCACTCAACAAAAGGCCGCACCACCTTTACTTACGAGCCGGCGGCCGGAGCACACTCCGAGAGCGCAAACGATGACGACGCGGCAGTTGATGCCGCATCCGAAGGCTCTGCAACGCAGGATTCCGGTATGAGCGCCGGTGTACTTATCGGGATCATCGTCGCGGTGATCGCCGTACTTGGCGTCGGCATCGTCCTCATCGGCCGAAAGAACAAGTAAAACCCACTCATCCCGACAGAAAAGAGAAGAACATGTCTATCTCCCGTTCCACCACCATCGCACTTGCAGCTGTGGCAACCTTGACGCTCGGTGCCTGCAGCCCTGCGAATGAGAACGACTCCACGCAGACCGAGGAGACCACCGCCGCATCCGAGGCAGCCACCTCGAGCGCCGCAACCGAGTCTGCGGCCGCAGACTCCTCCGATGCAGCTGATGGCGAGGGTGAGCTGCTTGGCGACGGCGACCTCAAACTGGAGAACGCCACCGTGCGCGCCAAGGCTGCCGCTGATGCGGAGGACGGCACCGAGATGACCGCCATCTTCGGCACCATCCACAACACCTCGGACAACGAGATCACGGTTACCGGCTTCACCACCTCGCTGGGCGAGGCTTCCTACGAGATCCACGAGACCGTGGACGGCGTCATGCAGGAGAAGGAGGGCGGCATCACCATCCCGGCTGGCGGCACGGCAGAGCTGGCCCCTGGCGGCGACCACCTGATGATCATGGGCTACGCCCCGGAGATTCCGGCAGGCGACACCGTTGACATCGAGTTCGAAACCGCTGACGGTGAGAGCATTGCTGTCGACGGCGTCGCGGTGCGCTCCATGCTGCCGGGCGGCGAGGATTACGGCGAAGACGGCCAGCTCGCGGGCCACAGCGCGATGAACCACGATGAGATGGAACATGGCGACATGGACCATGGCGAGATGGATCACAGCGCACACTAGTAGCAAGAGAAGCACCAGAAGCAGAACTAGAAAAGGGGAAGTGAACTTTTACGATGGCGGTTTCGCGACGGGGATTTCTCGCTGGTTCGGCGGGCGTGGCGTCGATAAGCATGCTCGCTGCCTGCGCAGACGAACCGGAAACCCCGCCGCTGCCGCTGCGGGAAGCAACCGTAGATTTTCACGGTGCGCACCAGGCTGGCGTGGCCACGCCTGAGCAGGCGTGCCTGAACCTCATCGGCTTCAACCTCAAAGACGGGGCCGACGCGAAGGTGGTCGCGCGGCTGATGCGGCTGTGGACTGAGGACGCGCGCAGGCTGGCCAATGGGCAGAATCCGCTGGGCAGCCTTGAGCCGGAGATGACGGCTTGGCCCGCAAGCCTTACTTTTACCTGCGGCTTCGGCGAGGGGCTTTTCGCCAAGGCGGGGATGGATAAGCCGGAGTGGCTGCACGACATTCCGGCAATGACCCGCGACAAGCTCGACCCGAAGTGGGGGCAGACCGACCTGGTGCTGCAGATTTGCTGCGACGACCCGGTGATGGGCGCGTGGGCGATGCGGCACATGACGCGCGCGGGCGTGGATTACGTGGAGACGGCCTGGGTGCAGCAGGGCTTTGTCAACGCGCGCGGGGCCACGCCGGAGGGTGAGACCCCGCGCAACCTGTTTGGCCAGGTGGACGGGACGGTCAACCCGCACACGGAGGAAGAATACAACGAGCAGGTGTGGATCCCTTCCGGCCCGTTTGCCGGTGGCACGTCGCTGGTGGTGCGCCGCATCGCCATGAATTTGGACACGTGGGAGCTTTTGGATCGCCGCTCCCGCGAAGAGGCGGTGGGCCGCACCTTAGACACTGGTGCGCCGCTGACGGGCGGGGACGAGTTTTCGGAGCCTGATTTCGAGGCCCGCGATGAGTACGGGCTGCCGGTCATTGACCGCAACTCGCACATGGCGCGCGCCCGCGCGGTGGGCACGAAGATTCTGCGCCGCCCCTACAACTACAACTTGCCGCCCGAGCCGGGGTCCGGCGAGCTGTCCAACGCCGGGCTGGTGTTCATGTCCTATCAGCGCGACCCGGACGAGAGCTTTACCCCGATGCTCGCGCACCTCGATGAGGTCGATCGTCTCAATGAGTGGATCACCCACATCGGCTCGGCCGTGTACTACATCGTGCCCGGCGTCGGTGAGAGCGACTACTGGGGTCAGTCGCTGCTCGAAGCCTAGGTTGCTTTTCGACGCTACGTGACCCCCGCCAACCCGCAACCCCGCACAGCCGCGGGGTAGGATGTGCAACGACGTGTCGGGCCCTCTTTCGCGCCCGCCGCATGACGAACAGTGAACTTGAAGGGGTGCGCCCAGGTACGGCGGACCCCAGATGATGCGCAAAGGAGCGCCAATGGCCACCGATGTAGCCGATGTCAACGTGCAGGTAGAGTTCGAGCCCTTCGAGGTGCCAGCGGGCACCCCCGTGGGCGCGGCGATGCGCGAGCTGAACCTGCCCAACCGGGGCGACAACGCCGTCGTTGTCGTGAAGAACGAGGCGGGCGAGCTGGTTGATCTCTCGCACGTGCCGGATGAGACCGCAACCTTTACCCCGGTCGCTGCCAATACGGAGCTGGGCCGCTCGGTAATCCGCCACTCCTGCGCGCACGTGCTCGCGCAGGCGGTGCAGGCGGAGTTCCCGGGCACGAAGCTCGGTATCGGCCCGGCGATCGAGGGCGGCTTCTACTACGACTTCGACGTGGCTGAGCCCTTTACGCCGGAGGACCTGAAGAAGCTGGAACGCCGGATGAAGAAGATCATCAAGCAGGGCCAGAAGTTTGCCCGCGGCGTCTTCGAGTCCGCTGAGGTGGCGTCGGAAAAGCTGGCGGACGAGCCGTACAAGCTTGAGTTGATCCAGGACAAGGGCAACGTCGACCCGGATTCGGACGAGGCGACCGAGGTGGGTGCCGGTGAGCTGACCTACTACGACAACGTCAATCCGCGCACGGGCGACGTCGAGTGGTTTGACCTCTGCCGCGGCCCGCACGTACCGACCACCAAGTACATCCCGGCGTTCGCTCTGACCCGTTCTTCCGCTGCGTACTGGCGCGGCGACCAGAACAACGCTGGGCTGCAGCGCGTCTACGGCACCGCGTGGGAGTCCAAGGAGAAGCTGGACGAGTACATGACCATGCTCGAGGAGGCGGAGAAGCGCGACCACCGCCGACTGGGCAACGAGATGGACCTGTTTTCCTTCCCGGACGAGGTGGGCTCGGGCCTGCCGGTCTTCCACCCGGACGGCGGCATTGTGCGCATGGTGATGGAGGAGCACTCCCGCCAGCGCCACCTGAAGGCCGGGTACTCCTTCGTCAACACCCCGCACGTGACCAAGGGCGAGCTCTTCCAGAAGTCGGGCCACCTGGACTGGTACGCCGACGGCATGTTCCCGCCGATGCAGCTCGACGGCGAGGTCGACGAGGACGGCAACGTGACCAAGCAGGCGGTGGACTACTACGTCAAGCCGATGAACTGCCCGATGCACAACCTGATCTTCGACTCGCGCGGGCGTTCGTACCGTGAGCTGCCGCTGCGCCTGTTCGAGTTCGGTACTGTGTACCGCTACGAAAAGTCCGGCGTGGTGCACGGCCTGACCCGCGCGCGCGGGTTTACCCAGGACGATGCGCACATCTATTGCACCGAGGACCAGCTGGAAGAAGAGCTGACCAGCGTGCTGGAGTTCATCATCTCGCTGCTGCAGGACTACGGCCTGGACGACTTCTACCTCGAACTGTCTACCAAGGACCCGGAGAAGTACATCGGCGACGACGACATCTGGGAGCGCTCCACCAACATCCTGCAGTCGGTGGCGGAAAAGTCGGGCCTGGAGCTGGTTCCGGACCCGGCGGGTGCCGCGTTCTACGGGCCGAAGATTTCCGTGCAGGCGCGCGACGCGATCGGCCGCACCTGGCAGATGTCCACGGTGCAGCTCGACTTCAACCTGCCGGAGCGCTTCAACCTGGAGTACACCGGCCCGGATGGGTCGAAGACCCGCCCGGTGATGATCCACCGCGCGCTGTTCGGCTCGATCGAGCGCTTCTTCGGCGTGCTGCTCGAGCACTACGCCGGCGCGTTCCCGGCGTGGCTTGCACCGCGCCAGGTGATGGGTATCCCGGTCGCCGACGAGTTCGCCCCGCACCTCGACGCGGTTGTGGGCAAACTCCGCGAGGCGGGCATTCGCGCAGAGGTCGACCACTCCGATGACCGCATGCAGAAGAAGATCCGCACCCACACCACCGGCAAGGTGCCTTTCATGCTCGTGGCAGGTGCCCGCGACGTGGAGGCGAACGCGGTGAGCTTCCGCTTCCTCGACGGCACCCAGGTCAACGGTGTGCCCGTCGACGAGGCCGTGGCGCTGATCATCGACTGGGTCGAGGCCAAGCGCAACGAGCAGCCGAGCGAGGAAGCCATTGCGGCCCGCCGTGGGAACTAACGGCGAGGGTGCCGGCAGCGGCGCTCACGCCGGCAGCGCTGCCCAGGCCGCGGCAGGCGACTACGTCGACAGCGGGGCGGGCGATGCGGACCGTTTGCAGCGCCTGTGGGCCCCGTACAGGTCCAACTACATCGCCACGGCACCGAAGCGCAGCACGGACCCCTTTGTGGATATTCCCAAGGGTAGTGATGAGGACGGGCTGATCATCGCCCGCGGCGAGACGGTCTACGCTCTGCTCAACCTGTACCCGTACAACGCGGGCCACCTTATGGTGGTGCCGTACCGCAAGGTCGCTGAGCTGGAAGCGTTGACCTGCGAGGAGACCGCGGAGCTGATGGTCTTTGCCAAGCGAGCGGTGCGCACGCTCAAAGCCGTGTCCACGCCGGAGGCGATCAACGTTGGGCTCAACCTGGGCAAGGCGGCAGGCGGCTCGGTGGGCGACCACCTGCACTTACACGTCGTGCCGCGCTGGGCAGGCGACTCGAACTTCATGACCGTCATCGGCGGTACGAAGGTGCTCCCCCAGCTGTTGCGCGAGACGCGCCAGCTGCTTGCCGACGCCTGGCCCGGCCCCCAGCCAAACGATAAAGGAGACAGCGATGCTTAGCGTGCACGGGCGCAAGCCCGCGGCCGTCGTGGTCAAGCCCGTGGCGCAGGCGCTGCTGCGCGTGGGGCTGACGCCAAACGTGACAACACTGGTGGGCACCGCCGCCACGGTTGTCGCCTCGGTCGTCCTCATCCCTGCCGACTACTTGGTGTGGGCCGCGCTGCTGAGTATCTTCTTCGCCGCCTTCGACATGGTCGACGGCACGATGGCCCGTCTCTCCGGCGGCGGTACCGCCTTCGGCGCCACGCTGGACGCCAGCTGCGACCGCATTACCGACGGCGCGCTGTTCGCCGCCATCGCCATGTGGCTGGTCTATGTGGATCATGCGCACCCCGCGCACGTTGCCGCCTGCCTGGCGGTGCTCGTGCTGTCGCAGGTGATCAGCTACATCAAAGCCCGCGGCGAGGCTGGGGGCTTACGCATCGTCGGCGGGCTGATCGAGCGCCCCGAGCGGCTCATCATCGCCGTAGTCGGGCTGCTCCTTGAGGGCTTCGGCGTGGGCGGTGCCGTCGTGGTGTCCCTGTGGGTCTTGCTTGTCGGCTCCGCCATTACCGTGGTGCAGCGCCTCATCTTCGCGGCCCGCGACCCGCAGTCCGCGGAGCGTCTCGCACCACCGCCGGGGGCGTAGATGGAACGCATCGATCTGGCGACTGCGGGCTACCTGGCGGGGTGGAAGCTCGTCGGCAAGCTGCCCGCCGGGTGGACTGCCGCAATGTTCGCGAGCGGCGCGGACGCCTTGTCCCAGCAGGGGGCCGGGATGGAAATGCTGCGACGAAACCTCACCCGGGTCGTCAGCCCGACCAAGGTGACGCGGGCGCTGGTGCGCGACGCGACGCGCTCCTATGCGCGCTACTGGCACGAGGTTTTCCGCCTCCCACAGCTTGCGGGCGAGCAGCGACTTATGCGCGAGCTCGACGTCGGTGTTGAGGGCCGGGCACACATCGACGCCGCGCTGGACAAGGGTAGGGGCTTGATCTTGACGCTCCCGCACAGTGGTAACTGGGATATGGCGGGGATGTGGCTTGCGCACCACTACGGGGGCTTCGCCACCGTGGCCGAAAGGGTCAAGCCGGAGGCCTTGTTTGATGCCTTTGTGGACTTCCGTGAGCAGCTCGGCTTTGAGGTGCTCCCGCTCACGGGCGCGGCGACCCCGCCGTTTGCGCGTCTCAAGGAGGTGCTCGCAGACGGCGGCATCGTGTGCCTCATGGGCGAACGCGACCTGAAAGGAAGCGGCGTGAAGGTACGCTTCTTTGGCGAGGGCACCACGATGCCGGCAGGCCCGGCCAAGCTCGCCATGGAAACTGACGCGCAGCTTGCGGTCGCGCACTCCTGGTATCCCGATCCTGCCGCACGGGGTCCGCGGTGGGGCTTTTTGGTCTCCGCACCCGTGGAGGTTTCCACGCTCGAGGCGACCGCGCAGCGGGTGGCCGACGAATTCGCCGCAAACATTGCGCGCCACCCCCAGGACTGGCACGCGCTGCAGCCCATCTGGCCCGCCGATGCACAGTGGCGTAACGCCGCGCACCCGCGCCGTCGGCAGGCACCCGGAGGGGAGTCAGGGGGCGCAGCCTAGATGCGCATCGGCATGGTCTGCCCTTACTCCTTTGACCACCCCGGCGGGGTGCAGTCCCACGTGCTCGATCTCGCGCGCGTGTTTCGGTCTCGGGGGCATGTAGTTGGGGTGCTCGGCCCGGCGTCGGCAAGCACTGCTCTGCCAGAGTGGGTGACCCGCGGGGGCCCTGCCGTGCCGGTGCGCTACAACGGCTCTGTGGCGCGGCTGGCGTTTGGGCCGCAGGTGCGGCGCACCACCCGCGAGTTTCTCGCGCGGGGCAACTTCGACGTGCTGCACGTGCACGAGCCGAACTCGCCGAGCTACTCCATGGTCGCGACCGCGCTGGCCAGCGGGCCGATCGTGGCGACGTATCACACCTCGGCAACGCACTCCTATGCCCTGCGCGCCGCGCTGCCCCTGCTGCGCGCGAATCTGGAGAAGATCCACGCGGGCATCGCGGTGAGCGAACTCGCACGCCGTTGGCAGGTGGAGCAGGTGGGCGCGGACCCGATCGTGATCCCCAACGGTGTCGACACCGCACAGTTTCGGCAGGCGCGTGTCCCGCGCGACCCGGCGGCACCGGTGGAGATCGTCTTCCTCGGCCGTCTCGACGAGCCGCGCAAGGGGCTCGATATCTTCCTGCGCGCAATTGCGCTTCTCGACGTCCCCGTGCGCGTCACCGTCATCGGCGCGGGCCACCACATCACCGCGGTCGAGGGTGTGGACTTCGTCGGTGCGGTCAGCGACGAGGAGAAGGCACGCATCTTGGGTCGCGCCGACATCTACGTCGCGCCGAACACGTCCGGGGAGTCCTTTGGCATCGTGCTCGTCGAGGCGATGGCGGCGGGTTGCGCCGTGGTGGCCAGCGATCTCGAGGCGTTTGCGCGAGTCTGCGACGCAGACTCGGCGACACCCGCCGGGGCACTCGTGCCGGTGGGCGACCACGTTGCGCTGGCGGCGACGCTGCGCAAGCTCGTTGCAGATCCGCACGCGCGGGACGAACTCATTGCACGGGGCGGCGCGCGTGCGCTGGAGTACGACTGGGACACCGTGGCGGATCAGATCTTGACGGTCTACGAAACGGTCGTGGGCGCGGCCAACGTGAAGGGTGAGTAAGCAGTGACGGTGGTGTGGGTCGTTGTTGCAATCGCGGTGACGCTGTTCGCCGCGTGGGCGTATTTCACAGCACAGCGCTTAGACCGGCTGCACACGCGCTTGGATCGCTCGCGCGAGGCGTTGCAGGCCGCGCTGGATCGGCGCGCTGCGGTGGTGGCCGCGGTGGTGCCGCAGCTGCGGGAGCGTGCGCGTGCGATCGAAGAGGTGCGACTCGACGCACGTGACGTCGATAGCCGACTCGAGCTCGAGCGCACGTTTGCCGCTGACCTTGTGGCGCTCACGGATGAGGTGCTTGCGGCACCGGAAGTGCGCCGGGAGCTGCAGGATGCGCAGACGCGCGTGTTTCTCGCGCTGCGCTTCTATAACGAGGCGGTCTCCGACACGCGCGATTTGCGACTGCGGCCGCTGGTGCGTGTGCTGCGACTCGGTGGGACCGCGGCCCTGCCCGAATATGCCGCGCTCGAGGAACTGGAGTTGAACTGAACAGCTGGGCCGTGAGCGCGTAGTGTGAGGTGGCATGCACCACGATTTACCAACTTCTGCGTCCCAGCCCACCTATATTCAGCGGATCCTGGATCTTGAGCGCATTGACAAGAACATCTACCGCGGTGCGGCGATGCACTCGGAGAACTTTGTGCGCACCTTCGGCGGCCACGTTGCCGGGCAGGCGCTTGTCGCGGCGACGCGCACGATCGCAGATGACAAGCACGTGCACTCCCTGCACGGCTACTTCTTGCGACCTGGCGACGCCAACGAGGCCACGGTCTACCGGGTTGGCCGCCCGCGCGACGGGCGCAGCTTTGCCACACGCACCGTCGAGGCAGTCCAGGATGGCGAGGTGATCTTCTCCATGCAGGCCAGCTTCCACCGCACCGACGACGAGGGCCTGGAGCACTCCGACGAGATGCGTGCAGTGCCCAGCCCGGAAGATCTAGGAGAGGAGGCGAACCCGGAGCATTTGGGGCCGGGGTCGAAGCACGATTGGAACGAGTGGGATATCCGGATTGTCCCGCAGGATCGCTACGCGCCGAACCAGTACACGCAAAGCCAGCAAGTGGTCTGGTTTCGTTCCAAGCGTCGGTTGCCGGACGAGGACACCTTCCACGCCTGCACGCTGACCTACATGTCGGATATGACGCTGCTGCATTCTTCGCTTGCGGCGCACCCGGGGCGCAAGGTGCAGCTGGCCTCGCTGGATCACGCGGTGTGGTTCTTACGTCCTTTCCGTGCGGACGATTGGCTGCTCTACGACCAGATTTCGCCCTCGGCCCACGCTGGTCGCGCGCTCACGCACGGGCGCATTTTCGACCGCGCGGGCAACCTCGTTGCTGTGGTGGTGCAGGAGGGGCTGACGCGGAACCTGCGTGAGGGTGCCACCGCTGTGCCGGAGAAATAGGCGCGGTCCACCAGTCAAAGCGGGGTAGGCGGCGCGGGGCACGTATAATCGTCAAAGTTCATCCTCCAGCGACGAAAAGGGGTGCCATATGGCGGGCCACTCAAAGTGGGCTACGACGAAGCACAAGAAGGCTGCGAACGATGCAAAGCGTTCAAAGCTGTGGGCGAAGCTGATTAAGGATATCGAGGTGGCTGCCCGTACCGGCGGCGGCGACCCGGCGGGTAACCCCACGCTCGACGACATGATTAAAAAGGCCAAGAAGGCCTCCGTGCCGGGCGACAACATTGAGCGCGCCCGCAAGCGCGGCTCCGGCGAAGAGGCTGGCGGCGCTAACTGGGAATCCGTGATGTACGAGGGCTACGGCCCCAACGGCATTGCGCTGCTCATCGAGTGCCTGACCGATAACCGCAACCGCGCGGCCACCGAGGTGCGCACCGCGATGACGAAGAACGGCGGCAACATGGGCGACTCCGGTTCGGTTGCGTACATGTTCAAGCGCACCGGCATCGTCACCGTGAAGAAGGGCGAGCTCACCGAGGACGACATTCTTATGGCGGTGCTCGACGCCGGTGCCGAGGAGGTCAACGACCTGGGCGAGGAGTTCGAGGTTGTCTGCGAGCCGACCGACGTGCAGGCGGTGCGCGACGCGCTGAAGGACGCCGACATTGAGGTCGAGGGGGCGGACCAGGACTTCCGCGCCGACATCGAGGTGGAGGCGGATCTCTCCGCCGCGAAGAAGACGCTGAACCTGATTGATGCGCTTGAGGACGCGGACGACGTGCAGAATGTCTACACCAACATGAGCATCCCCGACGAGGTCGCCGCGCAGCTGGACGACTAGTTCCCGCACGCACCGATGCGTTCGGTGCCGATATGCCCCGCCGTGGGCCGCGTGTAACGCGGTGTCTGCGGCGGGGCTTCGCGCTGTGGCGCGACCTATGGTAGAACATGTGTGTTAGTAGGTTGTCCGTGTGTGGGAGGTAAGGCATGCACCTTGAAGGGCTGCGGGTGATGGGCGTTGACCCGGGGCTGACTCGGTGCGGCCTGTCCGTGGTGCAGGCCGGGCGCGGCAGGCAGATCTTCCCCATCTCGGTGGGGGTGGTGCGTACGCCGTCGGACGCAGATCTCGGCGAGCGGCTCCTGCGGCTCTCCCGCGCAGTGGGGGACTGGATGGATGAGTACCGCCCTGATGTCGTGGCGATGGAACGTATTTTTGAGCGCGGCAATGTGTCCACGGTGATGCACACCGCGCACGCCGTTGGTGTGCTCGTGCTCGCCGCCGCGGAGCGTGACATTCCGGTGCACATGTACACGCCCTCCGAGGTGAAGAAGGCGATCTCCGGTAATGGTCGCGCCGATAAGAAGCAGATGACGGCCATGATTACGCGTATCCTGGGCCTTTCGGAGCCGCCGAAACCGGCTGACGCGGCGGACGCGCTGGCCATCGCGGTGTGCCACTGCTGGCGCGCGCCGCTTCTCACGCGTAGCGCGCAGGCACAGCGGTTGCAGCAGGCGCAGCAGGCAGCACAGGTAGGGAAGTGAAGGAGTACAGCATGATTGATTCGCTCAACGGAGAGGTCATCTCGATCGGGCTCGACCACGCGGTTATTGAGTGCGCGGGCGTGGGCTATCGCTTCCTGGCCAGCCCGCCGACGTTGGCCACGCTGACTCGCGGCGAAAACCGCCGTGTGCTCACGTCCATGGTGGTCAAAGATGATGGGGTGACGCTCTACGGGTTTTGGGACGACGAGGCGCGCGAGATGTTCCACCGCCTGCAAAGCGTCACGGGCCTGGGCCCGAAGCTTGCGCTCGCCTCGCTCTCCGTATTCGGCGCGGGCGAGCTCGCGGGCTTGATCTCCGAGCAGGACACCAAACGCATCCAGACGATCCCCGGTGTGGGCAAGAAGATGGCCGAGCGCATTGTGCTCGAGCTGAAGGACAAGATGGCCGGCTTCGCCACCGACCAGGAGGAAACGCCGGCTCCCGCGGCGAAGTCCTCGCTGGCCACCGAGCAGGTGGTCGAGGCACTCATCGGTCTCGGCTTCCCCGAGCGCAGCGCGCGCCCCACCGTGGACCGGGTCGTCGAGGCGAACCCGGAGGCGCAAACCTCGGCACTGCTGCGTGCCGCGCTGTCCGAGCTAGGAAAGAAGTAGCCGCCCATGTCGGATGTGGAGAAAACAGAGTTCAGCCTCCCGGAAGGCATGTCGCGGCCGAGCAATTCGCTTATCGACGCCACGTCGCAGCCCGAGGAACGCGACGCCGAAAAGTCCCTGCGCCCGAAGTCCATCGAGGAGTTCATCGGGCAACCGAAGGTTCGGGAGCAGCTGAGCCTGGTGCTCGCCGGAGCGCGACGCCGCGAGGTCACGCCGGACCACATCTTGCTCTCCGGCCCACCCGGCCTGGGTAAGACGACGATGGCGATGATCATCGCGCAGGAACTGGGAACCTCGCTGCGGATGACCTCGGGCCCGGCACTTGAGCGCGCCGGCGACCTGGCGGCCATGCTGTCGAACCTGATGGAAGGCGACGTGCTCTTCATCGACGAGATCCACCGCATTGCGCGCCCGGCGGAGGAGATGCTCTACATGGCGATGGAGGACTTCCGCATCGACGTGATCGTGGGCAAGGGCCCGGGCGCGACCTCTATTCCACTCGAGATTCCTCCCTTTACGCTCGTCGGTGCCACCACGCGCGCCGGCATGCTCACCGGTCCGTTGCGCGACCGTTTTGGTTTCACCGCGCAGATGGAGTTCTACGAGGTGGACGATCTCACTCGCGTGGTGACCCGCGCGGCGACAATCCTCAACGTCAATATTGACGACGATGCTGCCGTCGAGATTGCCTCGCGCTCGCGCGGCACGCCGCGCATCGCCAACCGCCTGCTGCGCAGGGTGCGCGACTGGGCGGACGTCAACGGCGACGGGCACGTCGACCTGGCCGCTGCGCAGTCCGCACTGGCGGTATTCGACGTCGACGAGCGCGGTCTCGACCGGCTGGATCGGGCAGTGCTGGATTCGCTCATCCGTGGGCACGGCGGCGGGCCAGTAGGTGTGAACACGCTCGCCATTGCGGTGGGGGAGGAACCCTCGACCGTCGAGGAAGTCTGCGAGCCATACCTGGTGCGCGCGGGGCTGATGGCGCGTACCGGTCGCGGGCGTGTCGCGACAGCTGCCGCCTGGGACCACCTGGGCATGACTCCGCCGCCCGAGGCGCCGGGGCAGTTGAACTTGATGTAGGGAACCGTTGGCCGCACAGGCCACTATGCAACAATGGGGCGCATGGATTTCCTCATGATTCTCGTTGTCCTGCTCATTTTCCTGCTGCCCTCCATGCTGATGATGCGTGGGCAGAAGAAGCGCCAGCGCCAGGTCCAAGAGATGCAAGCCTCGATTGCTCCGGGCGACAAGGTGGTCAACGTCGCCGGCTTCCACGCCACTGTGGTGGAGCACAACGGCGACAGCCTGCTTGTTGAGCTCGCCCCCGGCGTGCAGGTCACGATGGAGACCGCTGGTGTGATGAAGCGCGTGGAAGACCCCGCAGCACCGGCACCGGCATCCGAGCCCGCCCCGGGCGAGACCGAGCAGGAGCGCTAAAAGCACGAGTCACACCTGAGAGTTTTTCAGGGACCACGTGGCCGACCACGTGAATACGCGCACCATGCCGTAGCATAGATGCGTTGTGCGCAAGGCGCAGAACCATTCATCGGATCAATTAAGGAGTCAGCGTAAGTGTCGTCACACACTCGGCGTTCCGGCGATCTGAGGTCCAAGCGGACATGGCCAGGCAAGGCCTTGGCGTTGTTCCTCCTCATCGTCATAGGCGTGTACGCATTAGTCTTTTTCACCGGCGATAAGTCGGCGACGCCGAAGCTCGGCATCGACCTCCAGGGCGGTACCCGAGTCACGCTGGTGCCGCAGGGGGAGGAGCCGACCCGCGAGCAGCTTGACGACGCCAGGCGCATCCTGGAGAACCGCGTCAACGGCATGGGCGTTTCCGGCGCGACCGTCGTGGTGGACGGCAACACGATTGTGATCACCGCCGCCGGCGATGACACCTCGGAGGTCCGCAACATTGGGCAGACCTCGCAGCTGCTGTTCCGCCCCGTGATGGAGCCGCCGCAGCCGGACGCCGCAGCGATTACCCCTACGTTGCTGGAGACCGCAAACGAGTGGGTCAAGTACGGCGTAATGACCAAGGAGCAGGCGCAGGGCGTGCTGGACCAGGCCGTCCAAGCTAACCAGCCCGAGGGCGAGAACGCGCCCCAGGGGCCGAAGGTTGACGCGGAGCCCCTGCCGGAGCCGGAGGGCCCGGTGGGGGCCGCCGAGCGTCGTCAAGAGGCGACGGAAGTACTGCGCGAATCCCGCCAGTCGGAGGATCCGACCCAACAGTTCGCCTCCATGATTCTGCTCTCGGGCGTCTGCGCCAGCCAGGACGTTGACCCGTTGGCCGGCACGGACGCGGAGGACCGCCCGCTGGTGGCCTGTGACTCCAACTCGGGCCAGCCTCTACTGCTTGATCAAGTGCCGCTGCTGCAGGGCGTGACCGACGAAGACGGCCCGCGCCTCACCGGCGAGCAGATCGACACCACGCGCCCGATCTCCGGCGGCTACAACCCGCAGTCTTCCCAGATGGAGATCAGCTTCGCGTTCAGCCAGAGCGGCGACGTGAACGGTTCCTCCACCTGGGCTGCGCTGACCAGCGAGATGATCGGCAAGCAGATAGCCATCACCCTGGACTCCCAGGTCATCTCCGCGCCCGTGATCCAGGGCGCAACCCCGGTCGGCTCTGCTACCGCGATTACCGGCGATTTTACCCAGGAAGAGGCCGAGGGTCTGGCGAACAACCTGCGTTACGGCGCGCTGCCGCTGTCGTTCGCAGGTGAGAACGGCGAACCGGGTGGCACCGCGATGACGGTGCCGCCGTCACTCGGCCTTGCATCCCTTCAGGCTGGCCTCTACGCAGGCTTGGTGGGTCTTGCCCTGGTCGCCCTGTTCGTCTTTACCTACTACCGCCTCTACGGCCTGATCTCTCTGGCCACCCTGGCGGTGGCTGGTGTGCTGGTGTACGGCGCGCTCGTGCTGCTGGGCCGCTGGATCGGCTACTCGCTCGACCTGTCTGGCGTGGCGGGTCTGATCATCGGTATTGGTACGACCGCAGACTCCTTCGTGGTGATTTACGAGCGCATCAAGGATGAGGTGCGCAAGGGCAAGACCTTCCGTTCTGCCACGGCTTCTGGTTGGGATCGCGCGAAGGAAACCGTCGTGACCGGCAACATGGTTACGCTCATCGGCGCGGTGATTATTTACTTCCTCGCCGTGGGTGACGTGAAGGGCTTCGCCTTTACCATGGGCCTGACCACCATCTTCGACCTGTTGGTGACCTTCCTGGTCACCGCGCCGCTGATGGTGCTGGCCTCGCGGAGCAAGTTCTGGTCCAAGCCAGGCGTCAACGGGATGTCGAAGGCTTTTGCCACCGGTGCCGCGGTGCGGGCTGGGGAAGCGGAAGAACGTGAGGCGGTGGGCGTCGAAAAGCGCGAGCCCGTAGGCGCCGTAAGCGGCCACGAAGCTGAGGAGAAGTAAACATGACTAACGCTACTCTCACCGACGCCGCCGAGCACCGCTCGGAGCGGCTGCACACCGGCTACGGCGTGATCGACTTCGTCGGGCGCCGCAAGCTGTGGTACTCGATCACCGTCGGGCTCATCGCGATTGCTGTGGTTGCGATGCTCGGCCGCGGCTTCAACCTGGGCATTGACTTCGAGGGCGGCACAAAGATGTCCATGCCTGCCGACGAGCTTGTCGCCGAAGAAGTCGAAGCAACCTTTATTGACGCCACTGGGGTCACTCCGGAGCTGACCCAGATTGTGGGCGCGGGCGACGCGCGCACGCTGGAGATCAATTCCGAGCACCTCACGCAGGAGCAGATTGACCAGGCACGCCAGGCGATCTTCGAGGAGTACCACCCGAAGGATGCCAACGGCGAGGTCTCCGCGAACGCGATCGGTGACTCGACGGTGTCCGAGTCCTGGGGCGACACGATTACCCAGCGCATGCTGCTCGCAATGCTCGTGTTCATTCTGGCCGCAGCGGTCTACGTGGCGCTGCGCCTGCAGCGGCAGATGGCCGCCGCGGCGCTGCTGGCACTCGTGGTGGACGCGATCTTGATCATGGGCTTTTACGCCCTGTTCGGGCTGGAGATCACCCCGGCGATGATCATCGGTCTGCTCACCGTGCTGACCTTCTCCCTCTACGACACGGTCATCGTGTTTGACAAGGTCAAGGAAAATACCTCCGGCATTCTGGATTCGCGCAGGTCTACCTACGCGGAGCAGGCCAACCTGGCGGTAAACCAGACGGTGATGCGCTCGATTTCTACCTCGGTGATCTCGGCGCTGCCGATCATCGCGCTGATGATCGTCGCCGTGTGGATGCTCGGCGTCGGCACGCTGCGCGACCTTGCGGTTATCCAGCTCATTGGTGTGATCGAGGGCGTGATCTCCTCGCTCTTCCTTGCCACTTCGCTGCTGGTGACCTTCGTGGAGCGCAAGCCTTCCATCCGCAAACACAACGCTGCCGTTGAGGCTTTCCGGAACGGGGAGGACTCCGAAGAAGACGTCGAGGACGAGGCCGCCGGCAAGCGCACCGTTGCTTCCGTGAGCACTCCGGCCGGGCGCGCGCCTGCGCCGAGCGCCGCGCCGGAGCAGCCGCGTGGCGAGTCCTCCGGCTCCGCGACGTGGAGGCCGGGACGCTAGGCGAGCGGTTTTGGTTTCGTTGAGAGGCGAAGGATCAGTGATGGCTGAACGAACTCCGCGCGCGCTTGCGGCGGTACTGACGGCGAGCGCCCTCGCGCTGGCCGGATGCAGCACGCTTGGCGACGACAACGGGCAGCTGGACGACCAGCACTTCGGGTACCAGGTATCCGGACCGCTGCTGACCACCAACGCAGCGTCGCTGCAAGGCGCGTCCACGCAGGCACAGCGGCTTTCGGGCCGCCTGTACCCGGGCGTGTTCGTCCCCGGTCCGGGCGGGGAGATGATCCCCAATACGGACCTGGTCAAGGCACAAGCGTTGCCCGGTGCGCAGCGGCGCGTAAGCTACACGCTTTCCGACGCGGCCGTCTTCTCCGACGGCACCCCGGTAACCTGCGCCGACTACCTGCTCACCTTCACGGCCGGCCAGTTCCCGGAGCTCTTCGGCGCGCACCTGCCGCTTTTCGACGACACCGAGTCCCTCCAATGCACCCCCGGAGCCAAGACATTCACCGTGGTCTTTAAAGAAGGTCGCGGGGATCGCTGGCGTGGCCTTTTCGACGCAGGTACAGTGCTGCCTGCTCACGCGGTGGCCAAGAAGACAGGTATGAGCGAGGAAGAACTCGTCGACGCCCTGCACTCTTTGGATCCGGCACGGATCGCGCCGGTTGCCAAGGTGTGGCGCACCGGCTTCGATTTCGCGGAGTTCGACCCTGAGCTGCAGGTCTCTTTCGGCCCCTACGTGATTGAGAGTTTCGGCGAGCAGGGTGAGGTGAATCTGGTCGCCAACGAGCACTACTACGGCGACCAACCGCAGGTCGAACGCCTTGTGGTGTGGCCTGGCTCTGCCGACAGTGCGCAGCTCTACGAGCACGACGCGCTCAAGGTCGCGGACTTAGACGAGCCGGACCCCGAGTGGTTCGACGTGAACGCGGAGAACAACCGGATCGATCTGACCACTGTGCACGGCGAGCTTACCGAGGTGCTCACGTTCCCCGACGTCGGCCCGTGGGCCGAGCCGGCACAGCGCAAGGCACTGTCGCGGTGTCTCGATCCACGCGCGGTAGCGCAGGCCTCCGGCGAGCTCGCCGGGGTAGAGGTGCCGGTTGCCCCGGTACACGTGCTGCAGCAGGACGACCCGCTCTATGGGCGCGTGATCGACGTTGCCACTCCGAACCTGGACGTGGACATCGCGGCGGCATCTCGCATCTCCGGCGCGCAGATCCGCATGGCGTACCCCTATCCCAACGCGCGGCATGCGGCGATGGTGGAGTCCATGCGGCGCACCTGCGAACCGGCCGGGATCACGATTATCGACGTGACCGAGTCCGGCAAGACGCTCGCGGACCTGCCGCACGCTACCCTCGATGACCAGGGGAACCCTGGCTATTCCGAGGGCAACATTGACGTGTTGCTGCGACCGGTTGACCCGATGAAGGAATACCCGGCAGCTGACAATAGGGCGGCTAACGTAGGTGCCCTGCGTGCGCAGGAGAAGGCGCTGTGGGAGCAGCTGCCTTCGCTACCGCTGGCCACCCAGCCGCGCACGTTTGCTGTGCACCGGGGCGTGGCCAACGTGGTGCCGTACGCGGGCATGAACGGTATCAGTTGGAACATGGACCGCTGGCGTATGTTGGCTAAGGACGATATTCCGCCCGCACCTGATCAAGGGTGACGCGAAGTGCTCGCCCTGCTAATGCACTGACGAAGATTCTCAAGCAAAGGTTTCGCTGACATGGCTACACACCCCACCCAGTACTCTTCCGCGCAGGAGGCTTTGGCGCATAAAGTGCGCCGCGTGCCCGATTTCCCATCTGAAGGCGTGCTCTTCGAGGACCTCACGCCCGTGCTCGCCGACCCGGCGGCGCTCCACGCGGTCATCCGCGAGATGGCCGAGGCCAGCCAAGACCTCGGCGCGGACCTGATCGGCGGGCTGGACGCGCGCGGATTCTTACTGGGCTCCGCAGTGGCCTTCGACATGGGCCTGGGAATTCTTGCGATCCGCAAGAAGGGCAAGCTGCCGCCGCCGGTCATTACGCAGGAGTACGAGACCGAGTACAGCACCGCCGCTCTGCAGATCCCCGCTGACGGTGTGGATCTGGCGGGCAAAAAGGTCGTGCTTGTCGACGACGTCTTGGCCACCGGCGGCACCCTGGTTGCCGCCACGAATCTCATCGAGCACGCCGGGGGCGAGGTCGTGGGTTACGTGGTGGTGCTTGAGGTAGAGGGCCTGGGCGGCCGGGAGAAGTTAGCTGGTGCGCCACTTGTCGTGCTTGATGACGGGCACCGGGTCAACGGCTAGTATCGTTGCAATATGTTCCCATCCGCTCTTTGATGGAGGATTGCGTTGACGCACGAGAAAACACCCAAGCGATCGGGGCAGACCGTGCGCAGCGTGTCGGCACGCCTTGCACGTTCACTCACGGGCGGCGGTAAACCGAAGATTAACCCGGTGCTGGACCCGCTGCTGTCTATCCACCGGCAGTACCACCCGAAGGCGAAGGTCGAACTGCTCAACCGTGCCTACGAGACGGCGGAGCGCCTGCACGAGGGCGTAATGCGCAAGTCTGGGGACCCGTACATTACGCACCCGCTGGCCGTGGCCACGATCTGCGCCGAGATCGGCATGGACACCACGACCGTGGTGGCTGCCCTGTTGCACGACACCGTCGAGGACACCGACTACTCGCTTGAGGAACTCACCAACGACTTCGGGCCTGAAGTCGCCCGGCTTGTTGACGGGGTCACCAAACTGGACAAGGTGGAGATGGGCCAGGCCGCGGAGGCCGAGACCATCCGCAAGATGATCGTGGCGATGGCGAAGGATCCCCGCGTCCTGGTGATCAAGGTCGGGGACCGCCTGCACAACATGCGCACGATGCGCTTTTTACCGCCGGAGAAGCAGGCGAAGAAGGCGCGCGAGACGCTCGAGGTCATTGCCCCGCTGGCGCACCGGTTGGGCATGGCGTCGGTGAAGTGGGAGCTGGAAGACCTCGCCTTCGCTATCTTGTACCCGAAGAAGTACGAGGAGATCGTGCGCCTTGTCGCCGACCGCGCGCCCTCGCGCGACCGGGCGCTGAAAGAGCTGACCGAGGAAATCCAGGCGGAGCTGAAATCCAACGGCATTGAGGCCGAGGTGATGGGGCGGCCGAAGCACTACTGGTCGATTTACCAGAAGATGGTGGTGCGCGGCCACGAGTTCAACGAGATCTTCGACCTGGTGGGCATCCGCGTGCTGGTGGATAACGTCCACGACTGCTACGCGGCTGTCGGCGTGGTCCACTCGCTGTACTCGGCGATGCCGGGGCGCTTCAAGGACTACATCTCCAACCCGCGCTTCGGCGTGTACCAGTCGCTGCACACTACGGTGATGACGGACACGGGCCGCCCGCTCGAGGTGCAGGTGCGCACCCACGATATGCACTACAACGCCGAGTTCGGCGTCGCGGCGCACTGGCGCTACAAGGAGACGAAGGGCTCGCACAAGGGCAACCAGAACGAGGTCGACGAGATGGCGTGGATGCGCCAGCTGCTCGACTGGCAGAAGGAGGCCGCCGACCCGGACGAGTTCTTGGACTCGCTGCGCTACGACCTGACCAGCCAGCAGATCTTCGCCTTTACCCCCAAAGGCGACGTAATCAACCTGCCGGCGGGCTCGACTCCGGTGGATTTTGCCTACTCCGTGCACACTGAGGTAGGCCACCGCTGCATCGGTGCCAAGGTCAACGGCAAGCTGGTGGCGCTGGAGTCGGAGCTGAAGTCCGGCGACCGGGTGGAGATCTTCACCTCGAAGGACCAAAACGCCGGGCCCTCGCGCGATTGGCAGGACTTTGTGGTCTCCCCGCGGGCGAAGGCGAAGATCCGGCAGTGGTTTGCCAAGGAGCGCCGCGAGGAGCACTTAGAGGCCGGCCGCGACGCGCTTGCGGCGGAGGTGCAGCGCGGTGGTTTGCCGATGCACCGCCTGTTTACCTCGCAGTCGATGCGCCAAGTCGCGCAGCGCCTGCACTACCCGGACGTTGATGCGCTGTACACGGCGATTGGCGCGGGGCATGTGTCCGCGCAGCACGTGAGCAAGATGCTGGTGGATCTTTTCGGGAACGAGGAGGACGCCGTCGATGCGCTCACGGACCGCGCGCCAATGTCCGAGTTGGTACGCCGCGAGTCCCGTTCGTCCACGAGCGGCGTGCTGGTCCAGGGCAGCCCCGACGTGATGGCCAAGCTGGCAAAGTGCTGCCAGCCGGTGCCCGGGGACGAGATCTTCGGCTTTGTCACCCGCGGCGGGGGAGTCTCAGTGCACCGCACTGACTGCACCAATGCGGCCAAGCTGGGCGAGGAGCCCGAGCGGCTTATCGACGTTGCGTGGGCCGACAGCACCAACGCCGGCGGTGCCTCCCTGGCGACCCTGCAAGCCGAGGCGCTCGATCGCCACGGCCTGCTCGCGGAGCTGACCGGCGTGCTCACGGAGCAGAATCTTCCCATCTTGGCACTGTCCTCGCAGGCCTCCGATGACCGGATTGCCAACGTGCGCTTCACCATCGAGGTTTCCGATACGAAGCAGCTCGGTGCGCTGATGAACCAGCTGCGCAATGTCGAGGGTGTTTTCGACATTTACCGCGTGACGTCGTAAAGCGGGCTCCGGATTGTGAGTGAACTGCACATGAATTCTTGGCAACGGTGAGCTTGAATGCCGAGGAAAGTTCGTAAACATCGCCGAGGTTGCGCTGCGAGGTGACTGATTTCGGGCTAGAAAACACGTAAAGACCCCCACACCGTTTGAAGCAGAGGAGCTTTTCGTGTTTTCTTACCGTCGCCTCGGTGCCCTGGTGGCTGCCACCACGTCTACCGCACTCGTTGTCACCGCTGTGCCTGCACTCGCCGCAGAAGATGAGAAGGTGCAGATCAACGTTGCCAACTTCACGGACTTCCACGGCCGCCTTGAGGCTGGCCTGAGCAAGGACCGCGAGACCGGCAAGCTCATCCCGAAGGCGGGCGATGAGATGGGTGCGGCGAACATTGCCGGCATCATCAACTACCTGCGTGCCGAGAACGAGAACCAGCTGGTGACTACCTCCGGCGACAACCAGGGTGGCTCCGCGTTCGTTTCCGCGATCTCGGACGATGAGTACACGATGGAGTTCCTTAACGCCATCGGTACGGACGCTTCTGCTGTGGGTAACCACGAGTTTGATAAGGGTTACGACGACCTGGTCGACCGTATTGTCCCGGGCACCAAGGGCGTCCAGCTCGGCGCGAACATTTACAAGGAAGACGGCTCCCGCGAGATTGACCCGTACCGCATCGTCGAGGTCGAGGGCGTGAAGGTCGCACTGGTGGGCACCACCTCGAACCTGACCAAGAGCAAGTCCAGCCCGGACCACGTCAAGGGCCTGAACATCACCGACTCTTCTGAGGAAGTGAACAAGGAGGCCAAGAAGCTCAAGGATGAGGGCAAGGCTGACGTGGTCATCGCCCTGATCCACGACCCGGTCGATACGGGCGCTCCCAAGCTCGATCCGGAGTACGTGGACTTCATGTTCGGCGGCGACAGCCACGTCAACGCGGTTGATACCGAAGCGAAGGTGCCGAACGCGCAGTCCTGGGAGTACGGCAAGGTCGTATCCGACCTGGGCTTTACCTACAACAAGACCACCGGTGAGATCGAGGACCTCAAGCTTGAGCAATACAACGCTGAGTCCTTGATCGAGCTCGAGATCGCGCCGGACGCCGAGGTAGAGAAGCTAGTGGACGAGGCCCGCGAGAAGGCCGGCGAGCTGGGCCAACAGGTCGTCGCGACGGTTAAGGACACCTACCTGCGCGGCTCCAACCCGGGTGCGAAGACTGGTTCCAACCGCGGTACCGAGTCCACCGCGAACAACATGCTTGCACAGTCCGCGCTGGTGGCGCTGAACGCGTCGCTGGATGAGAAGATCGACCTGGGCATCATGAACGCCGGCGGCGTCCGCGCCGACCTGCCAGCGGGCGAGGTGACCTACCAGCAGGCCTTCGAGGTACAGCCGTTCGGCAATGACATTTCCGTGGCCACCCTGTCCGGCAAGGCGATCAAGCAGGCACTGGAGAACCAGTGGCAGTCTGAGGAGGACGCAGCAAAGTCGGGCCGCCCGCGCCTGGACATGGGCCTGTCCGACAATGTGTCCTACACCTACAACCCGGAGGCCGCCCGCGGTGAGCGCATCACCTCGATCACCATCGACGGCGCACCGCTGGAAGACGAGAAGGACTACCGCGTTGCGGCCTCCTCCTTCCTCCTCGGTGGCGGCGACGGCTTCATCGACCCGGCCGAGGTCCGGAACGAGCTCAACGTCGGTTACAACGACCTCGCCGCTTTCGTGGACTACCTCAAGACCGACGAGGTCGGTGTGCGCAAGGGCCAGAAGGACGTCGGCGTCGTGCTGCCTGCCGAGGGTCTGAGGGCCGGCACGAAGGCCACCATCAAGCTCAGCTCCCTGAACTACTCCTCGGAGGGTGAGCCGATGGCCAAGGAAGCAACCGTGAAGCTCGGTGAGACGACCGCCACCGCAGACATCGACGCGGCAACGACCGAGGCGGACACCGGCCTGGGCGAGCAGGGCCGCGCCGAGGTTATCCTGGACATTCCGGCTGAGCTGAGCGGTGAGCAGACCCTGACGATCACCACTGACGCTGGCACCGAGGTTTCCCTGCCGGTGACGGTCGCGGAGGCAGATGCGCAGGAGCCGGGCGAGAAGCCGGGCGAGACCCCGGAGAAGGGCAGCTCCGCTGACACGGGCACGATCTTCGGTGCGATCGCCGGTGTGCTCGCGCTGATTGGCCTGCTGAGCATTGTCTTCGCAGGCCCGATCGACCAGGTGCTTGGCCCGATCGCGAAGCTGCGCTAACGCGACTAAAAGCGCGGTAGCGCAAGACCGGCCCGAAGCCTTGTGGCTTGGGGCCGGTCTTCTTTGTTTGCCAGTTGTTTAGCCACATGCCTAGCCTCGCGCAGGCATGCAAAAAGCCCGGCCGGGGCCGGGCTTTCAAGCGAGTGTTCGCTGCTTAGAGCTTACGGACGCATGTACTTGTCCAGGAAAGCGAACAGGGTGCCGATCGCGCCGATGATGGCGGTGAAGACGGCGATCCAATCGCGAATCTCAGCCGGGGACATGTCCTTGACGGAGGAGCCGTCCTTCTTGTTGTTGTTCTTGTCGTTGGTGACGGTCGGCTTCGCCTGGGACTCCGGCTTCTTGGTCGCGGTGGTGGTCGGCTTGGTGGTGCCGTTGTCAGCCGGCTTCGACGTGGTGGTGGTCGGCGCGGTGGTGGTGGTTTCCTGCGCCTGGACGGCGACGGCACCGGTGGACATGACAGCGGCTGCGGTTGCAGCGGCGACGAGACCCTTACGGAACTGCATCTGATTCCCTATCTTTCGGAGAGGTTCGATTTGACGTTGACTACCTTAGCCAGACGCCAAGAGATACGCAACAGTTTTGTCGGCGTTTTCGGAGGATTCCCGATATTGGAGATGAACTTTGAATGAACTGGTCAGGTGGGCCTTTGCGGGAAGTGGGAGCTTCCCGAAAGGTATCTGGGCGAGTGTGCAAAGTTGCCGTATCGCCCGGTATGCGATACTTGAATGTATCGACAGGGCTACTTCACGGTAGCGGTTTTGATCTTGACTTCCTCCGCTGGTGCGCCGTCGGCAGCGCCGCCTTCAACGCCCTGCTCGGCGATCTTGTCCAGAGTCTCGAGACCAGCGTCATCAATCTGGCCAAAGTAGGTGTACAGCGGGGGCAGGACGGAGTCGCCGTAGTTCAAGAAGAACTGGGAACCATTGGTGCCAACGCCCGCGTGAGCCATCGCAATGGTGCCGCGGTCGTAACGCTTGGGACCGTTCTGTAGCGCCATTGCGCGGTACTGTTCCTTCTCTTCCTCGGAGACGCCCTCTGGGATTTGCAGGTCAGCGTCGTCAACCTGCTCGAGCGCTTCGTCGGTGGGGAACTCGTTCGCAAACTGGAAGCCCGGGCCGCCAGAGCCAGAGCCGGTGGGGTCACCGCACTGGAGGACCTTCAGCCCGTCGCCGGTGGTGAGGCGGTGGCACACGGAGTCGTCGAAGTACTTCTCCTCAGTCAGGTGCTCGATGGCGTTGACCGTGCAGGGGGCGACGCTGCGATCAAGCTCCATCCCGATCGGGCCCGCGCTGGTATCCAGCTCGATGTTCACCTTGCCCTCAGTGGAGATGTCCTCTTCCTTCGGCTTCGAGGCGGCCTCGCTTTGATCTGCCTGCGGGCTGTCGTTGTACGAGCAGCTCACCGTGGCCGGCAGGGCAGTGGCGCGCGCGGTGCCCACTGCCTCGTACTGCGACGCGTCGAAGGTCTCCTCGGCCTCAGTGGTTTCCGAGGTCTCCTCCTCGGCAGCGGTGACCTCTTCGTCGTCATTCTGCGTCGCGGCGAAGTAGATCGCACCGCCAACAACCATGATCACCACCGCGGACAGCGCAGCGACCGTCAGCGGCTTGGACTTTTCCTTTCGGTCGCGCGAATCCAGCTCGCGCTTGAGGTGGCGCAGCGCGTCCTCGCCGCGCTTCGCGTTGTCAGTGGTGGGTGTGTTGGATGCGCTGCTGTCTGCAGCACCCGAGTTCTCAGCCATGATGTGCTTCCTCGTCCTTGTTGTGAGTATTCAGCGCGCCCGGAGCGCACCATGAAATTCCGGTTGTTAACACTAGCAGTGTGGAAGTACCGACCCTTGCGCAGTACAGCGCGCGTCCATAGAATCGCGGCCATGGCTACCGTGACTTTTCAAGGCAATGACACTACTACTTCCGGCGAGCTGCCCGCCGTCGGCGAAGCGCTGCCCAACAGCACGCTTGTCGCAGGCGATTTGAGCGAGAAGTCGCTCGCAGACTACGCGGGCAAGCGCCTCGTTTTGAACATCTTCCCGTCCCTGGACACGGGCGTGTGCGCGACCTCCGTGCGTAAGTTCAACGAGCTCGCTGCATCCCTCGACAACACTGAGGTGCTCTGCATCTCCAAGGACCTGCCGTTCGCGCAGCAGCGTTTCTGCGCGGCAGAGGGCATCGAAAGCGTTGAGGCGCTCTCCGCGTTCCGTTCTTCCTTTGCCAAGGACTTCGGCGTTGAGCTGGAAGGCTCCCCGCTGCAGGGCCTGACTGCCCGCGCCGTGGTCGTCACGGATGCGGACCACAAGGTCATCCACGCCGAGCTCGTCTCCGAGATCACCAACGAGCCTGACTACCAGGCTGCAGAAGACGCGCTGAAGTAAGCACCGCACCCTTTCCCGGGGCACCTAAGGCCGCCGCGCCGTGGGTGCCCCTTTTCCTTTGTCCGCCTACGATGTGGCTATGAAGCTTTCCGGTTTTGCTGCAGGCCCTTACCAGACCAACTGCTTCGTCGTGTGCGGCGAGCGCTCGCGCGAGGCGGTCATCATCGACCCGGGCATGGGCGCGTACGAGCACGCGATGCGCATCGTCGAGCAGGCAGGTGCCACCCCTGCTGCGGTGCTGCTCACCCACGGCCACCTCGACCACACCCGCGATGCGGCCCAGTTCGACGTGCCCGTCTACATCCACCCAGACGACGAGTTCATGCTCGAGGGAGGCAAGGGCCTGCCGGAGAACTCCCGCACGCTTTTCGACGCCGCGTCGATGGAGCTGCCCAAAGAGGTCCGCCCGCTTGACGACGGCAACACGCTCTCCTTCGCCGACACCACCTTTACCGTCCGCCACGCCCCGGGCCACTCGCCGGGCAGCGTGCTGCTGCTCACCGAGTACGAAGGGCAGGCCGGCCCGGTCTTTTCCGGCGACGTGCTCTTCCGTGGCTCGATTGGCCGCACCGACTTTGCCAACTCGGACCCGGACGCGATGCGGGAAACATTGCGTGGCCCGGTCTGGGACTTGGACGATGAGTTGGCGGTCCTGCCCGGGCACGGTCCGACGACCACGATGGGGCAGGAGCGGGCGAGCAACCCATTTCTCCTGCAGGCCAACCCAGACCGCTAGACTGAGCAGTCGTGAGTGAATCGAAGAAGTCCGCAAAGTTCCAGCCGCTGTCGGCCCCGAAGGGCCTGCCGGATTACGTCCCGCCGCAGTCCGCGACCTTCCTGCGCGTCCGCGATGAGTTTGCCCGCCAGGCCCACCTCGCGGGCTACCAACACATCGAGCTGCCGGTGTTCGAGGACACCACCCTGTTCGCCCGCGGCGTCGGCGAATCCACCGACGTGGTGAGCAAGGAGATGTACACCTTCACCGACCGCGGTGATCGCTCGGTCACCCTGCGCCCCGAAGGCACCGCGGGCGTGATGCGCGCGGTGATCCAGCACAACCTGGACCGCGGCTACCTGCCGGTTAAGCTGAACTACTACGGTCCCTTCTTCCGTTACGAGCGCCCGCAGGCGGGCCGCTACCGCCAGCTGCAGCAGGTGGGCGTGGAGGCCATCGGTGTTGACGACCCGCTGCTGGACGCAGAGGTCATCGCGCTCGCGGACCGCTGCTTTCGATCCATCGGGCTGCGTGGCTACCGCCTGGAGCTCAACAGCCTGGGCGATGCGCAGTGCCGCCTTGCCTACCGCGAGAAGCTGCAGGAGTTCCTCTTCGCCCTGCCGCTGGACGAGGAGACTCGTGCCCGCGCTGAGATCAACCCGCTGCGCGTCCTCGATGACAAGCGCGCCGAGGTCCGCGAGATGACCGCGGACGCGCCCCTGATGGTTGACCACCTCTGCGACGAGTGCCGCGCCCACTTCGACACGGTGCGTGCCACCCTCGACGCGATGGGCGTGGAGTACGTGCTCAACCCGCGCATGGTGCGTGGCCTGGACTACTACACCAAGACCTGCTTCGAGTTCGTCCACGACGGCCTCGGCGCGCAGTCCGGCATCGGTGGCGGCGGCCGCTACGACGGGCTGATGGCGCAGATCGGCGGCCAGGACCTCTCCGGCATCGGTTTCGGCCTCGGCGTCGACCGCGCCCTGCTCGCCCTCGAGGCGGAAGGGGTGACTCTCGAGGGCGTTGAGCGCCGCGTCGACGTCTTTGGCGTCGCGATCGGCGAGGCGGCGCAGGCGCGCATGGCGCTGCTTATCGACGAGCTCCGCGCCGCCGGGCTCAGCGCCGACATGGCCTACGGCGGCCGCGGACTTAAGGGCGCGATGAAGGGTGCCGACCGTGCCGGTGCGAAGTACGCCCTCGTGCTGGGCGACCGCGAGCTTGAAAGCGGCGAAGTCGCTGTGAAGGACCTCGCCGCGCACACCCAGGAGACGGTGGAGCTGTCGGCCGCGGCGGTGCTGGAGCAGCTGCGCTAGCTGACTAGCACTCGGTGATGTTGACTGGCAGTCCGAGCTGGACTGCCAGTCCACCCATCGAGGTCTCCTTATACTTGGTCATCATGTCGCGGCCCGTTGCCGCCATGGTTTCAACGACGTCGTCGAGGGTGACGATGTTCGTACCGTCGCCAAGCTTGGCCAGGCGGGCCGCGTTGATCGCCTTCACACCGCCGATGGCGTTGCGCTCGATGCACGGCACCTGGACGAGCCCGCCGACGGGATCGCAGGTCAACCCGAGGTTGTGCTCGAGGGCGATCTCCGCCGCGTTTTCCACCTGCGCGGGTGTGCCACCGAGGACGGCGCACATGCCTGCCGCAGCCATGGAGGAAGCTGAGCCCACCTCGCCCTGGCAACCCACCTCGGCGCCGGAGATCGATGCGTTAGTCTTGATGATGATGCCGATGGCACCGGCGGTGAGCAGGAAGTCGCGCGCCTGTTCCACGCCAAAAGCACCTTCGGTGAAGTCGCGGCAGTAGTGCATGACCGCGGGGATGATCCCGGCCGCGCCGTTGGTTGGGGCGGTGACCACCTGGCCGTGGGCGGCGTTTTCCTCGTTCACCGCGAGCGCGTAAAGATTCACCCACTCCATGGCGTCGAGCCCGCGGGCCGTGGACTCCTCGTACTCCGCGGTAAGCAGCCGGTGCAGGCGGTTCGCGCGGCGCTTCACGCCGAGGCCGCCGGGGAGCACGCCTTCGGTCTTCAGCCCGTGGGCGACGCACTCCTGCATGACGTCCCACACCGCGTCGAGGTGGGCGTCGAGACGCTCGCGGCCGTGCAGGTGCTCCTCGTTGGCGCGCATCAGCTGGGCGATGGAAAGCCCGGTTTCCTCGCACAGCGCCACGAGCGTCTTCGCGTCGTCGAACTCGTAGGGCAATGGTTCACTTTCGCGCACCGTGGCCACGCCCGCCTCGTTCTCGTGCGCCTCCATGCCGGCGCGGTCCAGGATGAAACCGCCGCCCACCGAGTAGTACTCCGAGCGGGAGGCGATGCGGTTGCCGTCGGCGTCCCAGGCGTCGAAAATCAGGCAATTGGGGTGCTTGGACACCGGGGTGGGGTTGAACTGCACCTCGTAGTCCACCGAGCCCGCCGGGCCGCTAATCGTGCCCGTGGTGGGGATCGGCTCGCCGGGCTTCGGCGAAATATCCGCTGAAGTGGTCGTTGGCGTGTAGCCGACTAGGCCCAAAAGGGCTGCGCGGTCCGTCCCGTGGCCCACGCCGGTGGCGGCAAGCGATCCGCGAAGTTCGATGCGTACCGAGGCGGGCAATTGGCCGAGTGCCTCAATAAACGCAAGGGAAGCGCGCATCGGGCCGACCGTGTGCGAGGACGACGGGCCAATGCCAATACTGAAAAGGTCTACGACACTGACTGTGCTGTGGGGCATGCGCGCGATAATACAGACCTACGCGCCGGTGATGCAGCGGGCCTAGCCCTGCGCTCCCGTCTGCTGGCCCAGTAGCTGGCCAAGCGGCACAAACTCGTCGAGGTCCGTGCCGGAGCGGCGCGGCCGGGGCTGCGCTGACTCATCGAGCGAGCCCGCAAGTCCCGAGACAGCGCCTGTGGTTGCCACCAGTAGCTCGGCCAGTTCGCGTGCGGCGCGGTCCACGCGCCGTGTAAAGGCCGCGCCCTCGTCGCTGCCAAAGTCCTCAGTCGCGGCGAACAGTGAGGTCGGCACGACGTTTGCGCGGAGGTAGGTAAACAGCGGGCGTAGCGCGTACTCGGTGACAAGGCTGTGGCGCTGCGAACCGGCCGTAGCCGCGATGATGGTGGGCATGGCGTTGAGAGAATCGGTATGCAGGGCGTCGAAAAGCATCTTGAACAGCCCGCTGTAGCTGCCCTGAAACACCGGGGTCACGGCCACGAGGCCATCTGCGCTGGAGATGTCGCGCTTGAGCGCTTCGAGCGCGGGCGAATCCATCCCGGTGAGCATGAGCTGGGTGAGATCCTGGGCGTACTCGCGGACCTCCACCGTGCGGACCTTAAGGTCCTCGCCGCGCGCGGTGACCTGGGCGCGCACCGCGGCTGCGATCTGATCGGCCACATGCCGCGTGGTCGAGGGAGTGGAAAGCCCAGCGCTCACGACCATCAACTGCTTCATAGTGCTCCTTTTACTATTGACTACTCAGCAGGCGCAACGCGGAAGTGCGGCAAATCCTTCCCTTCCCGCTTCGCCTGGGCAAGGGAGGCGAACGACGGCGGATCGCTTGGGACGTGCGCAGGGCGGCGCTGCTCCATGCGACGGCGCAGCTCAGGCACGACCTCGCGGCCGAGCAGCTCGACCTGGCGCAGCGCTACCTCGAGGGGGAGGCCTGCGTGGTCGATGAGGAAGAGCTGGCGCTGGTAATCACCGACCCAGTCGGCGAACTGCATCGTGCGCTCGATGACCATTTCGGCAGTCCCCACCGTGAGCGGCGTGTGCGCCGTGTACTCCTCCAAACTCGGCCCGTGTCCGTAGACGGGAGCGTTGTCGAAGTAGGGGCGGAACTCGCGCACGGCCTGAGCTTCGGTATCTGCGATGTAGGTCTGGCCGCCTAGCCCCACGATGGCCTGGTCGGCGTCGCCGTGTCCGTAGGCCGCGAAGCGGTTGCGGTACAGGCCCACCATCTTTGCGGTGTGCTCCTTGTTCCAGAAGATGTTGTTGTGGAAGAAGCCGTCGCCGTAATACGCCGCCTGCTCCGCGATCTGCGGGGACCGGATCGAGCCGTGCCAGACAAACGGGGCCACGCCCTCAAGTGGGAACGGCGTGGTGGTAAACCCCTGCAAGGGTGTGCGGAAACGGCCCTGCCAGGTGACGTTGCGCTCGCGCCACAGGCGGCGCAGCAGGTGGTAGTTTTCTACCGCCAGGTCGATGCCGTCGCGGATGTTCTTGCCAAACCACGGGTAGACCGGGCCGGTATTGCCGCGCCCCAGCATCAAATCCATGCGCCCGTCCACCAGGTTTTGCAAGAAGGAGTAGTCCTCCGCAATGCGCACCGGGTCAGTCGTGGTAATCAGCGTGGTCGCGGTGGACAGCACGATGTTTGTGGTCTGCGCGCCAATGTAGGCCAAGTGTGTCGTCGGCGCGGAAGGCACAAACGGCGGATTGTGGTGCTGGCCGGTGGCGAAGACGTCCAGGCCAACCTCTTCCGCCTTCAGCGCGAGCTGCGTCATCGCATCAATGCGCTGCTTTTCCGTCGGTGTTTCACCGGTCGTGGGGTCGGTGGTGACATCGCCAATAGTGAAGATGCCAAACTGCATGTCTACTTCTGCCTTTCTTGCAACGTCGTGGCCACTTAGCTAGCTGCGAGCAGGGCCGGAATCTCAGTTGCGACAAGCACCGCGAAAGGCCGCTGGCGCGGGTTGCCGTTCTCTGTGATGATGGCCATCCGCGGCAGCGCGCCGGACTCCAGCGGGGTAGTCAGTGCATCCACCGCAGCCGCGGCCGTCACGTCGCGGGACAAAAAGACCGGCTGGTCGTGGCGTCCGGACAATTCGAGCACCTCGTTGACCGTGGCACTGCGCAGCCGGGTGTCTTCCTCGACCTCGCGCGCCACCCAGCGGGCCAGCGCGTTGGTGGTGAGCAAACCGACGCACACGCCATTGTCGTAGATAGGGAACTGCTTGTGGCCGGTCTCGCGCAGTGCGCGCAGCGGCTCGAGCACGTCGTCGTCGGGGGAGAAGGTGAGCACCTTCTCCGGTTGGATGACGTCGAGAGCAAGCGCAGGGCGCAGCAACGCCTCGCGCAGCTGCTCAATTTCCGCAACCGTTTCGGGCAGCGGCTCCGCGATCGGGCGCAGATCCCGGTACTCGCCATGGGAGATCGCGTTGCGCAACTCAGCAAACTCGATCAGCGTGTCCGCCTGGTCCCTGGTGATGACCTTCTTCTTTGCCGCCAAGTTGGTCATCCACTTAAAGGAATCGGACTTCTTCGCGTTCAACTCATCGCGGAGAAACCCTTCGATGGCGTTAAACGCCGCCATAAAGGGCACCGCCCGATTCGGCGCGGGGGTAGGGGAGTTGGTGTCCTGCGTGGCGCTATCCATGCCTAATAGCGTAGTTAGCCCTCGGTGTAGACGCCGCGGTTGAGCGTATCGCACGCGGCCATCTGGCCGGTGGTGTAGCCGGACATGAACGCCTCGCTGCGCTGCTCGGAGGAACCGTGCGTCCACGCATCCGGGTCGACGTCGCCGCCGGACTTGCGCTGAATGTTATCGTCGCCAATCGCCTGCGCCGTCTGGATCGCCTGGTTGAGCTGCTCTTCTGTGATCGGCTCCAGCGCCGCATCCGGACCTTCGGAGGCATGCTTGGCCCAAATACCGGCGTAGCAGTCGGCCTGCAGCTCAATTGCTACGGCGGCCGAGTCCTCGCCCGGGTTCTTGTAGTCGCTCAAGCCCAGGGTTCCCTCGAGCTGCTGGATGTGGTGGCCCATCTCGTGCGCTGTGACGTATTCCTGGGACAGCGCGCCGTCGGAGCCGCCCAGCTGGCCGAGCTGCTCGAAGAAGGACACGTCGAGGTAGGCGGTGGTGTCGCGCGGGCAGTAGAACGGGCCAGTATCCGCCGTGGCGTAGCCACAGCCGGTGTTCACATCACTGCGGAAGAGCGTGATACCAGCTGGTTCGTATTCGAGGTTGGCCTGGCTGGGCAGGACCTCGGACCAGACCTGGTCGACGGAGCGCGCCACGGCTTCGGCGCGGCAGTCGTCGTATTCGTTCGCGGCACCCGGAGTATCGCAATGGCTCAAGTCATAGTCGCTCTGGCCCTGCGGGGAGGACTGCGAGCCCCCGCCAACCAGGCCGTCGAGACCGCCGTTGAGGAAGAAGACGAGCGCAAGCAGCAAAATGGTGCTCAGCCCGCCGCCGCCGACCGCGATCGGGATACCCACGCCACCGCCGCGCCGACCTGATCCGGAGCTGGTCTGAGCACGCCTGCCCTGGCCCTGGCCAAAATCGTTCTTAAACGTCATGGTGCAAATCTTGCCAAAAATCCAAGGCGAGCGCCGCATCGGTGTGCGTCGGAGGGGCGCTTCGGCGCGACAGTCCGGCAAAGGGTAAAGTGCTTGGGGTTAAAGTATTGCCCTCACGTGGAAGGACGTGGAAGAGACCGTGCTGCGCACTCACCTTGCGGGTGATCTCCGCAAAGACCTCGATGGACAGACCGTAACCCTGACCGGTTGGGTGGGGCGTCGCCGTGACCACGGCGGCGTCATCTTCATCGACCTGCGCGACCGCTCCGGCCTGGCGCAGGTGGTATTCCGCGAGTCCGAGGTAGCCGAGGCTGCGCACGACCTGCGCAGCGAGTACGTCATCCAGGTCACCGGCGTGGTCGAGCCCCGCCCGGCCGGCTCCGAGAACCCGAACTTGGCGTCGGGCGAGATCGAGGTCAACGTCTCCGAGCTCAACGTGCTCAACACCTCCGCCGCACTGCCGTTCCAGATCGAGGATGCGTCGTCGACGGAGGTCGGCGAGGAGACCCGCCTGAAGTACCGCTACCTGGACCTGCGCCGCGAGCGCCAGGCGGAGGCACTGCGTCTGCGTGCCAAGGCCAACCAGGCAGCGCGCCGCGTGCTGGATGAGCACGGCTTTACCGAGATCGAGACGCCGACGCTGACCCGCTCCACCCCGGAGGGTGCGCGCGACTTCCTCGTGCCGGCGCGTCTGCGCCCGGGCAGCTGGTACGCGCTGCCGCAGTCCCCGCAGCTGTTCAAGCAGCTGCTCATGGTTGCCGGTATGGAGCGCTACTACCAGATCGCGCGCTGCTACCGCGACGAGGACTTCCGCGCTGACCGCCAGCCGGAGTTCACGCAGTTGGACGTCGAGGCCAGCTTCGTGGATCAGGACGATGTGATCGAGCTCGCCGAGCAGATCCTGGTGGAGCTGTGGAAGCTCATCGGCTACGAGATCTCTACGCCGATCCCGCGCATGACCTACAAGGATGCGATGGAGAAGTACGGTTCGGACAAGCCGGACCTGCGCTTTGACATCCAGCTGACCGACTGCACCGAGTTCTTCGAGGACACTACTTTCCGCGTCTTCAACGCGGAGTACGTCGGTGCCGTGGTGATGGACGGTGGCGCATCTCAGCCGCGTCGCCAGCTTGATGCATGGCAGGAGTGGGCAAAGCAGCGCGGTGCGAAGGGCCTGGCGTACATCCTCGTCCAGGAGGACGGCACCCTGGCGGGCCCGGTGGCTAAGAACATCACCGATGAGGAGAAGGCGGGCATTGCCGACCACGTCGGCGCGAAGCCGGGCGACTGCATCTTCTTCGCCGCTGGTGAGACGAAGGCTTCCCGCGCGCTGCTGGGCGCTGCCCGCGGCGAGATCGCCAAGAAGCTGGACCTGATCAAGGACGGCGACTGGGCGTTTACCTGGGTGGTTGACGCGCCGCTGTTCGAGCCTGCCGCGGACGCGACCGCATCCGGTGACGTCGCGCTGGGCCACTCGAAGTGGACCGCTGTGCACCACGCCTTTACCTCGCCGAAGCCGGAGTACCTGGACACCTTTGATAAGGAGCCGGGCGAGGCATTGGCGTACGCCTACGACATCGTGTGCAACGGCAACGAGATCGGCGGCGGCTCGATCCGTATCCACCAGCGCGACGTGCAGGAGCGCGTCTTTGACGTGATGGGTATTACGGAGGAAGAGGCACGCGAGAAGTTCGGCTTCCTGCTGGACGCCTTCGCTTTCGGTGCCCCGCCGCACGGCGGCATCGCCTTCGGCTGGGACCGCATCGTTTCCCTGCTTGGCGGCTTCGAGTCCATCCGTGACGTCATCGCCTTCCCGAAGTCCGGCGGCGGCGTCGACCCGCTCACGGATGCGCCGGCCCCGATCACCAAGGAGCAGCGCAAGGAGACCGGCGTGGACTTTAAGCCGAAGGCTGACGCGGCGAAGAGCGCCGCGAAGGATGCTGAAGGCACAGACAAGTAACGCCTTGCGCCCGCGTCATCTTTCGGCCCCGGGGTCTCGCGTCTCAGCGTCGCCTCGGGGCTGACGCATGCGACAGCATGCCGCCACATGGCGCAGTGTGTCAGACTTAAAGCGTATCGGCAGCACGCGTGACCCAAAAAGGACGAAACCCACAAGGAGGGGTTCGGTTGGACCAGGAGACGATTATCGCCCAGGCGGAGGAAATCCTCACCCGCCGCTACGGGGGTGCGCAGAAGCTGAGCGGGGTGGATCCGCTGAGCGGCTCCGGCTTCGCCCACGTCCTCCGTGCCCGAGTGGCCACCAACCCTTTCCTGCAGCACCGGACTGTGGTGGTGAAGTACTCCCCGGAGACGGGTAATGCGGTCGAGGACGCGGCCTTCTTGCGTGAGGTGGTGGCCTACCAGTTCACTACGTCGTTAAGCGAAGAAGCCCGGCCGGGCCCGGTGCTGCTTGGCTACGACGTGGATCAGCGCATCATGATCATCAGCGATTCCGGCGAGGGGGACACGCTCGCCACGCTGTTGGATCACGCGGATGCGGAGAGCCACGTACAGATCCTGCGCAACTTGGGCACGGCGCTCGGGCGGATGCACGCCGGGTCGGCGGGCCGCGAGCACGCCTTCGACGTACTTTTTGCCCGAGCGGCGAATAGCCGTTCCGGGGCGGAGACCATTCAGCGCCTGCGGGAGCGTCTCCTGGCGCACCGGATCCGCTTCGGCTTAGAGATGCTAGAGGCAAGCGGCATCGACGTGCCGGACGAGGTGGCGATTACCGCGACGAACGTGCAGTCGCGCCTGTTCAAGGGCGGTTCGCGGGCGTTTACTCCCTTCGACTTGTCGCCGGACAACATCATCTACGCCGACCGCACGCAGTTTTTGGACTACGAGTGGGCGGGTTTTCGGGACGTCTCCTTCGACGTGGCGTTCGTGGTCGCGGGTTTTCCCCTGTACGTCTCCGAGTGGGACTACAACGAGGAGGCCGTCGACGCGTTTATTGACGCGTGGCTGCACGAGATCCGCGACACCTGGCCCGCCTTCCAGCACGAGGACACCCTGCAGGCCCGTATCACCGGGGCGATGGTCAGCTGGGCCCTGTCGAGCCTGTCAGTCATGGGACAGTTCTCCCTAGAGGAGCTGGCCGCACGCGACGAAGCACTGGCCGAGGAGCTTGCTGCAGCGGGTATCGACGTCACTGATCAGCTAGCCGATGGCCAGTCGTCGTCTACACCGCAGGGCGCTGGTCCGGGCATCCTGCGTCCGCAGAGCCAGGGGCCGTTTACCCACGAGGAGGAGCTTGTGCGCCGCGACTTTGAGGAGACCTTTGACGCGCTCGCAGCCTATGCAGGCACGGGCCGGGACACTGCCTACCTAGTCATCGCGGAGTTTGCGCGTACCGTAGCGGCGCGCTTTAAGTAGCGCTGCGAAAACTCAAGCGCTTTCAGGCAGGGCGCTTCGACAAAGGAGGAGGTGCGAAAACGTGGCGCAGGAAGACCTTTTCGGCGGTGGTCTCGGCGGTGGTCTCGGCGGGGACGAGGCAGAAACACCGGGCGCGGGGCGTCGCGGCGCAAGCTTCTTCCACGCTGGAGCGACGGCACCGCTGGCCGCGCGGATGCGACCGCGGAGCTTGGACGAGATCGCGGGCCAGACCCACCTGCTGTCAGAGGGCAAACCGCTGCGCAGGCTGGTTGAAGGCTCGGGGGCGGCATCCGTGATCCTCTACGGCCCGCCGGGGACGGGCAAGACCACGATCGCGTCGCTGATTGCGCAGACGATGGAGCAGAACTTCGTCGGGCTTTCCGCGCTGTCCTCCGGGGTCAAAGAGGTCCGCCAGGTCATTGACCAGGCGCGGCGCGACCTCATCCGCGGCGAGAAGACAGTGCTGTTTATCGACGAGGTACACCGCTTCTCCAAAACACAGCAGGACGCACTGCTTGCCGCGGTGGAAAATCGCACGGTGCTGCTGGTTGCGGCGACGACGGAGAACCCGTCGTTTAGCGTGGTGGCCCCGCTGTTGTCGCGCTCGCTGTTGCTCAAGCTGGAGTCGCTGTCGCGGGAAGAGCTGACCAAGGTCATCGACAACGCGGTGACGGCCGAGCGCGGTCTCGCCGGCACCGTCGAACTTGACGAGGAAGCCCGCGAGCAGCTGGTCACGCTCGCCGGCGGCGACGCGCGCCGCGCACTGACTTACCTCGAAGCCGCAGCCGAGGCTGTGCCGCAGGGCGGGCGGATCACCGTCGATACGCTGCGCGAGAACGTCAACCGCGCGGTGGTGCGCTACGACCGTGACGGGGACCAGCACTACGACGTGATCTCCGCGTTTATCAAGTCCATCCGCGGCTCGGACGTGGACGCGGCACTGCACTACCTGGCGCGCATGATCGAGGCCGGCGAAGACCCCCGCTTTATTGCCCGCCGCCTGGTCATCCACGCCTCCGAGGACATTGGGATGGCGGACCCTTCCGCGCTGCAGATCGCCACCGCGGCGGCGAACGCGGTCCAGCTTATCGGCATGCCGGAGGGCCGCCTCCCGCTTGCGCAGGCCACCATCCACCTCGCCACCGCACCGAAGTCGCCGTCGGTGATTCAGTCGATCTCGAAGGCCCAGGCGGACGTCGCCCAGGGCAAGATCGGTGCCGTGCCGCCGCATTTGCGCGACGGCCACTACGAGGGGGCCAAGGCGATGGGCAACGCGGTGGGCTATCAGTACCCGCACGACGATCCGCGCGGCGTGCTCGCCCAGCAGTATTTGCCGGATGAGCTGGTGGGCACGGAGTACTACGAGCCCACAGATCACGGCGCGGAGAAGCGGATCAAGGATTTTCTCGGCCGTCTGCGAGGCATTCTGCGCGGCAAGGGCTAGCGCGCTTATCGACGCGCACTGCGTCTCCCGCATACCTCAGGGGTAGAGTAGTCCGGGACAATTTTGCAAGCTTTGAAAGGACACCACCTCGTGCAGACTCATGAGATCCGAGAGCGGTTTACCAACCACTTCGTGAAGGCGGGGCACACCTCCGTGCCAAGCGCGTCGTTGATCTTGGATGACCCGCAGCTGTTGTTTGTCAACGCGGGCATGGTGCCGTTCAAGCCATATTTCTTGGGCCAGCAGAACCCGCCGTTTGCAAACGGCCTGGCCACCTCTATCCAGAAGTGCGTGCGCACCCTGGACATCGAGGAGGTGGGTATCACTACGCGCCACAACACCTTCTTCCAGATGGCGGGCAACTTCTCCTTCGGCCAGTACTTCAAGGAAGGCGCCATTACGCACGCCTGGGAGCTTCTGACCAGCGCCGTCGCCGACGGCGGCTTTGGCCTTGACCCGGAGCGGTTGTGGGTAACCGTCTACTTGGACGACGACGAGGCCTTCGAGATCTGGCGCGACAAGGTCGGCGTGCCCGCCGAGCGTATTCAGCGGATGGGCATGGAGGATAACTTCTGGTCCATGGGCGTGCCCGGCCCCTGCGGTCCCTGCTCGGAGATCTACTACGACCGCGGCCCCGACTACGGCAAGGAAGGCGGTCCTGCTGTAGATGACAACCGCTACATGGAGATCTGGAACCTCGTGTTCATGGAGTCCATCCGCGGCGAGGGCGACAAGAAGGGCGGATTCGAGCTGCTCGGCGAGCTGCCGAAGAAGAACATTGATACCGGCCTTGGCATCGAGCGCGTGGCCTGCCTGCTGCAGGGCGTGGACAATGTCTACGAGACGGACCTGCTGCGCCCCGTTATCGACGAAGCAGTGCGCCTGACCGGTACGAAGTACGATGCCGGCAACGACGAAGACGATGTGCGCTTCCGCGTGATCGCGGACCACTCGCGCACCGGCATGATGATCATTCTCGACGGCGTGACCCCGTCGAACGAGGGCCGCGGCTACATCCTGCGCCGCCTGCTGCGACGCATCGTGCGCTCTGCGCGCCTCCTCGGTGCCGAGGGCAACGTGCTCGAGGTCTTCATGAACACCATCATGGACACGATGACTCCGTCCTTCCCCGAGATCGCGGACAACCGCGAGCGCATCCTGCGCGTGGCGAAAGCCGAGGAGCGTGCCTTCTTGAAGACGCTGGCCTCCGGTACGACTCGTTTCGACGAGGCGGCGGCTGCGCTGCGCGAATCCGGGGCCAAGGTGCTGCCGGGCGAGCAGGCCTTCGAGCTGCACGACACCTACGGTTTCCCCATCGATTTGACCCTGGAGATAGCCCGCGAGGCAGGCCTCGACGTGGACATGGACGCCTTCGACGCGGCGATGCAGGAGCAGCGCGCACGCGCGAAGGCCGATAACAAGGCAAAGAAGCAGGGCAACGTCGATGAGTCCCTCTACCGCGAGTGGGTGGATGCGCACCCGACCGAGTTCGTCGGCTACGACCAGCTCCAGCACGAGGGTACAGTCCTCGGCCTGGTCAGCGGCGGCAAAAAGGTCACCGAGGCACAGGCTGGGGATGAGGTTGAGGTGATCCTGGACGTCACCCCGATGTACGCCGAGGCCGGCGGCCAGATGGCCGACCGCGGCCGCATCGTGGTCGGCGACACGATCCTCAACGTCAACGACGTGCAGAAGGTGGGCAAGAAGCTCTGGGTGCACAAGGCGACCGTGGCGCAGGGCGGGCTGGACCTCGGCCAGACCGTGACCACCGAGGTGGATGGCGCGTGGCGCCACGGTGCCCGCCAGGCGCACACCGCGACGCACCTGATCCACGCCGCGCTGCGCCAGGTGCTAGGCCCGACCGCCGTGCAGGCGGGCTCGCTGAACAAGCCGGGCTACCTGCGCTTCGACTTCAACTACACCGAGCAGCTCACTGACGCGCAGCTGAAAGAGATCGCGACGATTACCAACCAGGCGGTCGACGCGGACTTCGCGGTCAACACCATCGAGACTTCCCTGGACAAGGCGAAGGAGATGGGCGCGATGGCGCTGTTCGGCGAGAACTACGGCAACCAGGTCCGCGTCGTCGAAATCGGCGGGCCGTTCTCCATCGAGCTGTGCGGCGGCACGCACGTGGAACACTCCTCGCAGATCGGCCCGGTGGCCGTACTCGGCGAGTCCTCCGTCGGCTCCGGTGCCCGCCGTATCGAGGCTTACTCCGGCATGCACTCCTTCGACTACTTCTCCAAGGAAGCTGCGCTGGCCTCGGGACTTGCGGCCGAGCTGAAGACGCCGACCGAGCAGCTGCCGGAGCGTATCGCCCAGCTCACCGAGCGTCTGCGCGCGGCCGAGAAGGAGATCGAGGCGCTGCACCGCCAGCAGCTGCTCTCGCAGACCTCCGGCCTGGCCGACAAGGCTGAGAGCTGCGGCGAGTTCAAGCTTGTCGCAGTGCAGCTTCCCGACGGCGTGTCCGGCGGCGACATCCGCACCATCGCGCAGGATGTGCGCGCCAAATTCGGTGCTGAGCCAGCCGTGATCGCGCTTGCCTCCAAGGACGGCGCGAAGGTGCCGTTCGCGGTCGCGGCGAACAAGGAGGCCGTCGCCCGCGGCGTGAAGTCCGGTGACCTGGTCAAGCTCGTCGGCGGCTACATCGATGGCAGGGGTGGCGGCAAGCCGGATCTTGCGCAGGGCTCTGGGTCGAAGCCGGAGGGTATCAACGCCGGTCTGCAGGCGCTGCGAGAGGAACTGGCCAACCGCTAAGGTGGGAATATAACAAAATGGTCAAGGGACACGCCGTGCGCGTGCCCCGGCCTTTTTGTATGGAACCGGTATTTTAGCTGTGAACGCGAGCGTCGAGAAGCGGCAAGCCCCGGCGAGCCGAGCAGATCGGAGAAACTTTTGAAGGTTGAGCCTGACACCCCAGGGGTGGACGACCCGGGTCCGGGGCGGCGCCTTGGCGTTGACGTGGGCACCGTGCGCATCGGGGTCGCGTCCTCTGATCGGGATGCGAAGCTGGCGATGCCGGTGGAGACTGTCAAGCGCGTCACCGGTTTCAAAGACCGCGACGGGGCGGACATTGACCGCCTGGTGGAGCTGACCGAGCAGTACCAGGTGGTCGAGGTGGTCGTTGGGCTGCCGCGGGACTTGCAGGGCAACGGCTCGCGCAGCGTGAAGCATGCCAAGGAGATCGCGTTTCGGATCAACAGGCGCACCGGTTTGCCGGTGCGCATGGCCGACGAGCGGCTGACCACGGTGGCTGCTACACACGCGATGCGGGCCTCGGGGCGCAGCGAGAAAGCGCAACGCGACGTGATCGATCAGGCCGCTGCAGTAGAGATTTTGCAGTCGTGGCTGGATGGCCGGCAGAACTATCTAAAGGAGAATGAATCGTGACATCCCGACAGAATGGCCGCCGGCGCACCCGTGGCGTGGCAGTGCTCGTTGCCTCGATTTTGCTCATCATCGGCCTAATCGCCTGGATCGCGGTGGCGCACCAGAACGGCGCCGGTAATGATTTCCGTGGAAGCGGCAACGGCGAAGAGGAAGTTGTGGAGATCCCCGAGGGCTCGAATATCTCCGCGCTTGGCCCAGAGCTGGAGGAGCGCGGGATCGTCGCTTCCAACAAGGCCTTCCAGTCTGCGGCCGCGGCCGATCCGGACTCCGACAATATCCAGCCGGGCTTCTACCGCCTGGAAGGCGAGATGAGCGCGAAGAGCGCCGTGTCCGCGCTGCTGGACCCGAACAACAAGGTCACGCCCCTGCAGGTGTACGGCGGCGCGACGCTGATGGACATCCAGGTCGTCGGCGGCCAGACCCGCCACGGCATCCTGACCATGATCCAGGACGTGACCTGCGGTGGGAACGCCACGCACGATTGCGTGGACGTCGAGCGCCTGCAGCACGTCGCCGCTGAGGCGGACGCGGCAAGCCTCGGGGTGCCCGAGTGGGCCCGCGAAGTGGTCGACGGCCGCAAGGGCGACGCGAAGCGCCTCGAGGGCCTGATCGTGCCGGGCGAGTACATCATTGACCCGGGCGCGACCGCGGAGCAGATCCTCACTGACCTGGTGACCCGCTCGACCAAGGTGTACGAGTCCACCGATATCGAGGCGCGCTCCGAGAAGGTGGGGCTGAGCCCCTACGAGCTCGTCGTCGCTGCCTCCCTGGTCGAGCGAGAGGCTCCGGCCGGCGAGTTCGACAAGGTGGCACGAGTGATCCTCAACCGCCTGGACAAGCCGATGCGCCTGGAGTTCGACTCGACGGTGAACTACGGGCTGGAGCAGGTCGAGGTCGCGACCACCGACGAGGACCGTGAGCGGGTCACCCCGTGGAACACGTACGCGATGGACGGGCTGCCGCAGACGCCGATCGCCTCGCCGTCGGTGGAGGCCATCGATGCGATGGAGCACCCGGCCGAGGGTAACTGGCTGTTCTTCGTCACTGTGGATAAGGACGGCACGACGGTGTTCAACGACACCTTCGAGCAGCACCAGGAAGACACCCGCCGCGCCATCGACTCCGGCGTGCTGGATTCGCGTCGCTAGGGGGAGTTGCTGATGGAGAAGGAAACAGGAGTGCCGCGTACCGTGCGCCATCGTGCGGCGGTGCTGGGCTCGCCAATCGCGCACTCGCTCTCGCCGGTGTTGCACCACGCAGGATATAAGGCGGCGGGACTGGACGATTGGGTCTACGAGCGGATTGAGTGCGCCGCCGAGGATTTGCCGTCCATCGTCGGCGAGGCTGCGCCGGAGTACCGCGGCTTTTCCGTCACCATGCCCGCGAAGTTCGCGGCACTGGAGTTCGCCACCGAGGTCACGCAGCGCGCCCGCGCGATCGGCTCGGCTAACACGCTCGTGCGCACCAGCGAGGGCTGGCGTGCGGACAACACCGACTGCGAGGGAATCCACACCGCGCTGAAGGCGCTGCTTGGCGACGAACCGCCCACGCGTGCCCTAGTTATCGGCGCTGGTGGGACGGCCCGCCCCGCGCTGTGGGCGCTGCAGCAGCAGGGGGTAAGCGAGATTGTGGTGGTCAACCGCTCAGACCGCTCCGCTGAGGTGGCCGAGCTGGTCAGTGGGGTAGAGACCCGCTTTGTCGATTACTCCGCGGACCTTTTTGAGCTCTCAGCATGGGCGGACGTGATCGTCTCAACCGTGCCCGCCGCTGGCGTGGAGCCTTATGCGCCACAGCTGGGGCATGCGCCGGTGCTGGATGTGATCTATGACCCGTGGCCGACCCCGTTGGCGGTGCGCGCCTCCGCGAATGGGTACCCCACCGTCGGCGGGCTGACCATGCTGGCCGGACAGTCCTACTCGCAATTCGAACAGTTCACCGGAGTCGCCGCCCCGCGCACAGCGATGCGGGAGGCGCTGTTTGCGCACTGGGAGGCTTCGCACGCAGAGAGTGCACGGGACAGGGACCAAGACAGCCACTAGGCTTTGTCCCCATGGGAAATGGGGGACTTTGCATCTTCGCGTTGTGCACCTTTGCCGTTTGGAGCGCGGCGCTGTGTCTATACGATCTGCGGTGGCGAAGGCTACCGAATCCACTGACGGTGCCGCCCGCGCTTGCGTGCCTGCTCGTTTGCATAACCGCGCCGGTACTGGCGTGGGGGCTGGTGTGGCCAGCACTGTATTTCGTGGCGGGGAGGGGGATAGGCGGCGGCGACGTCAAGCTCGCGGTCACTTTAGGGGTTGTGCTCATGGCGCTCGGCGGGCTCGGCGCAGTACTCGCTGCGGTGGCGCTTTCCGGAGCTGCGACAGTGGTGCTTGGGCTCGCACTGCGCCTGCCCAAACTCGCGCACGGGCCGCAAATGCTGGGTGCAGCCTGGGCGGTGGGAACGTTTGTTGGGCTAAACGGCTCAGTTTGAGCCAGCGTGTGAGACAATGCGTGCATGCTTCGTTGGACAACCGCTGGGGAATCCCATGGACAGGCGCTCATCGCGCTGATTGAGAACATGCCCGCAGGTGTGCCGATCACCGAAGAGGAGATCGCTCACCACCTCGCGCGTCGTCGGCTGGGGTACGGCCGCGGAGCGCGCATGAAGTTTGAGGCCGACGCGCTCACGCTGCTCACCGGCATCCTGCACGGCCGCACGCTGGGCAGCCCAATCGCCATCCAGATTGGGAACTCGGAGTGGCCGAAGTGGACCACGATCATGTCGCCGCACCCGTTGGATATGGACGACCCGGAGGTGGCGAAGGCCATGTCCTCTGGGCGCGGCGCGAAGCTGACCCGCCCGCGGCCTGGCCATGCGGATTTCGCGGGCATGCTCAAGTACGGTTTCGACTCGGCACGCCCGGTGCTCGAACGCTCTTCAGCCCGCGAGACAGCGGCAAGGGTCGCGGCTGCCGCCGTGGCGCGTTCCTTCCTGCGCGAGACGCTCGGGGTGGAGGTCTTTTCGCACGTGATCTCGATCGGGGAGTCGGAGCCTGCCGGGGGAGACCTTCCCACCTTTGCAGACATTGAGGCCATTGACGCCTCGCCGGTCCGCGCCTTCGATTCGGAGGCGGAGGCCTCGATGATCTCGTGCATCGAGGATGCGAAGAAGTCCGGCGACACGCTCGGCGGCGTCGTCGAGGTCATTGTCGACGGACTGCCGATCGGGCTGGGCTCGCACATCTCTGGCGAGCACCGCCTGGACGCCCAGCTGGCCGCCGCGTTGATGGGCATCCAGTCGGTGAAGGGCGTGGAGATCGGCGACGGTTTCGAAGAGGCGCGCAGGCGCGGCTCGGCCGCGCACGACGAGATGGTGCGCGACGAGACGGGTGTGCACCGCCTGACCAACCGCGCTGGTGGCCTGGAGGGCGGCATGACCAACGGCGAGCAGCTGCGCGTCCGTGCGGCCCTGAAACCGATTTCCACCGTGCCGCGCGCGCTGAAGACCGTGGACATGCGTAGCGGTGAGCCGGCGACGGGCATCCACCAGCGCTCGGACGTGTGCGCGGTGCCTGCCGGCGGCGTTGTGGCCGAGGCGATGGTGGCGCTCGTGCTCGCCCGCGCGGTGTTGGAGAAGTTCGGCGGCGATAGCCTGGAGGAGACAAAGCGTAACGTCGAGGCGTACAAGGAAGCAGTCGAGCGTCGATTAGCTTTCGAGCAAGACGGGGCGGAAGAAGGGCAGTAGCGATGACGCACACAGATCAGGGCGTGACCACGGTGCCGGAGGAGGCGCAAGCGAATTCAGCGGTCGTCGCATCGGCGCCGCGCGTCGTACTTGTCGGCCCGCCGGGTGCTGGCAAGTCCACCATTGGCAGGCGCATTGCCAGCGCGCTGAACTTGCCGATCGTGGATAGTGACCTGCTGATCGAGCAGGCGCATGGCAAGGCCTGCGGCGAGATTTTCAGCGAGCTCGGGGAGGAGCGATTCCGCGAGCTGGAAGCCGGGTGCGTGGCCCAGGCGCTGGCTACCGGCGGGGTTGTCAGCCTCGGCGGCGGGGCCGTGCTCACCCCGTCGACGCGTCAGCTGTTGCAGCGCCACACCGTGGTGTGGATCGATGTGACTGCGGAGGAGGGCATCCGCCGTACCGCGGGCTCGACGTCGCGCCCGGTGCTGCAAGCCGATGACCCGGCGCAGCACTACCGCGACCTGCTGGCCACGCGCGAGCCTTTCTACCGCGAGGTTGCGAACTACCGGGTGCGGACGGATTCCCGGCCGCCGCAGCGTGTGGTGGCCGAGGTGCTCAGCATCATCGAATCAACCGAGGAATAGTTTTTACCCACCCAAGGAGCAACCATGGCCACAGTGCAGGTAACTGGAGCAGACCCGTACACCATCCACATCGGGTACGACACCATTCGCGACGTTGCGGCGCGGGTGAAAGAAATCGGCGCGCGCAAGGCAGCGATCGTGCACCAAGGGCCGCTGCAGGCGGTAGCGCGTTCCATCGCGCAAGACCTTGAGGGCGAAGGCCTTGCCGCAGTGCTGGCACCGATCCCGGACGCGGAGGCAGGCAAGTCGCTGGAGACCGCAAGCGGGCTCTGGGATCTGGTCGGCGAGCACGGCTTCTCCCGCCAGGATGTGATCATCGGTCTGGGCGGCGGCGCGGCCACAGACATCGCCGGGTTCATCGCCGCGACGTGGATGCGTGGCATCAAAGTCATCCAGGTGCCGACCACGCTTTTGGCCATGGTGGATGCCGCGGTCGGTGGCAAGACGGGCATCAACACCTCGGTGGGTAAGAACCTCGTCGGCGCGTTCCACGAACCGGATTCGGTGTTCATCGACCTCGAGCGCATTTACACCCTGCCGCAGGAGGAGATTGTTTCGGGCTCCGCTGAGCTGGTCAAGACCGGTTTTATCGCCGACCCGAAGATCTTGAAGCTGTACCGCGCCGGCGCGGACGCGCACTGGGCGGAGTTGGTCGAGCGCTCCGTGGCGGTCAAGGCCGCTGTGGTCAGCCGCGATCTCAAAGAGTCGGGCCTGCGCGAGATCCTCAACTACGGGCATACGCTCGGCCACGCGATTGAGCGCCGCGAGAACTACACCTGGCGCCACGGCAATGCGGTGGGTGTGGGCATGATGTTCGCCGCGCACTTGGCGCACAATCGCGGGCTTATCGACGACTCCCTGCTCGCTCTCCACCACGAAGTGCTCACCGCAGTCGGCCTCCCAACCACCTACGAGGCGGGCGCTTTCGACGAGCTGTACGAGGCGATGACGCACGATAAGAAGAACCGCGACGGACAGATCCGCTTCGTGGTGCTGAACAAGCTCGGCTCGTGTACCCGTCTGGAGGACGCAACGGTCGAGGAAATGCGCGCGGCCTACGACGCGATTGCGGAGTAGCGCGCTCACACACAGGGCAAGGCTTCTAGGAAGGGACGTAAAAGCGATGAAGATTTTGGTGCTCAACGGACCCAACTTGAACCGGCTGGGCAAGCGTCAGCCGGAGATCTATGGGCACGCAACGCTCGAAGACGTGGAGCGCCAGCTTCAGGCGCGCGCGGAGGAGCTCGACGTGGAGGTTGAGCTGCGCCAGACCAACCACGAGGGCGAGATGCTCGAGTGGGTCCACGAGGCGGCAGAGGCGGGCCTGCCCGTCATTATCAACCCCGGCGGCTGGACGCACACCTCGGTGGCGTTGCGCGACGCCTTGGTGGAACTGACCGACCACCACGGTTTCATCGAGCTTCACATTTCCAACGTGCACGCCCGCGAGTCTTTCCGGCACCACTCGTACCTGTCACCCATTGCTAAGGGCGTGGTCGCCGGGCTGGGCACCCAGGGCTACCTGCTCGCACTTGAATACTTTGCACAGACCGAAAGTTAAGGTTTGGAGGAACACATGTCACTGGCTGATACTCGTTTTGAAACGCGGCGTCGGAAGCTTGCCTCCGCACTGGCCGCGAAGCGGATTGACGACGTGCTGATCACGCACCTCACGCACGTGCGCTACCTTTCGGGTTTTAGCGGCTCCAACGGCGCGCTGCTGGTGTCGAAGGACCGCACGGCAAAGATCGCCACGGACGGGCGCTACACCACTCAGATTGGTGAGGAAGTGCCCGACATCCCCGCGACCATTACCCGCAAGGTGGCCGAGGAGCTGCTGGCGCAGGTGGTCGAGGGCCACCGCGTGGGCTTCGAGGCGGATTACCTCAGCGTGAGCCAGCTCGAGGTGCTGAAGAAAGCGTGTCCGGAAGACGTCACGTTGGTGCCGGTCTCCGGTGCGGTGGAAGACATCCGCCTGACCAAGGACGGCCTCGAGCTGCACCGCCTGGAGGAGGCCGCAGCGCTCGCCACCGAGGCGCTCGAGCAGCTTATCGACGCCGGCGAGCTCGCCGCAGGCCGCAGCGAGCGCGACGTCGCCGCGGACCTGGAGTACCGCATGCGCAAGCTCGGCGCGGAGCGTCCCAGCTTTGACACGATCGTCGCCTCCGGGCCGAACTCTGCGAAGCCGCACCACGGCGCAAGTGAGCGCATCGTGCAGGAAGGCGAGCTGGTGACCATCGACTTTGGCATGCACCGCCTCGGGTTCAACTCCGATATGACCCGCACCTTTGCCATCGGCGAGCCGAATGAGTTCCTGCGCGAGATCTACGAGGTCACCCTGGCGTCCCAGCAGGCAGGTGTGCGCGCCGCGGTGGCGGGATCCAAGCTTGTCGACGTCGACGCGGCCTGCCGCACAGTGATCGAAGAGGCAGGCTACGGCGAGTACTTCGTACACTCCACCGGTCACGGCGTGGGCCTTGACGTTCACGAGGCCCCGTACGCCTCGACGACGGGCAAGGGCGAGCTGCGCGAAGCGATGACGCTGACCATCGAGCCGGGTATCTACGTGCCTGGCAAGGGCGGGGTGCGTATTGAGGACACGCTGATCATCACCTCTGGGGCACCGAAGGTGATCACGCAGTACCCTAAGGAACTGACTGTGCTGTAGCATTGTTGTGTTTGCACACGCTTTGCTGAAGTATTCAGCGGCACTTTCATGAAGGATTAGAGGAAGGTTTCACGTGGCAACTACCGCCGATTTTAAGAACGGGCTCGTACTCAAGAACGAGGGCAAGCTCCAGCAGATCATTGAGTTCCAGCACGTCAAGCCGGGCAAGGGCCCTGCATTCGTGCGCACCAAGCTCAAGGACGTCGTCACCGGCAAGACCGTGGACAAGACGTGGAACGCTGGTGTGAAGGTAGAGACCGCGAACGTTGACCGCCGCGACATGACCTACCTGTACAACGACGGCACCGCCTACGTCGTGATGGACGATAAGACCTACGAGCAGTTCGAGCTGTCGGCCGACAAGTTCGGCGAGGCGGCGCGTTTCCTGCTGGAGAACATGCGCGTGCAGGTTTCTTTCCACGATGGTGAGGCGCTGTTCGCCGAGCTGCCGATCTCGGTGGACCTGAAGATCGAGCACACCGAGCCGGGCCTGCAGGGCGACCGTTCCTCCGGTGGCACCAAGCCGGCAACGCTGGAGACCGGTGCGGAGATCCAGGTGCCGCTGTTCCTGGACACCGGCAACGTGGTCAAGGTAGACACCCGCACGGGTGAGTACCTCTCCCGCGTGAGCAACTAATGGCGGACTTTAAGCGCCACGGAGCCCGCTACCGCGCACGTCGTCGCGCGGTAGACATCCTCTTTGAGGCGGAAACGCGCGACGTTGATCCGGTCGCGATTGTTGAAGACCGCGTCGAACTGGCGAAGAACCCGCAGAACTCAGTCGCGCCCGTCGCCGAGTACACGCAGCAAATCGTGGCCGGTGCCGCTGAGCAGCTCGACGACCTGGATGACGCGATTGAGCGCTTCTTGGTCGACGACTGGGAGCTGTCCCGCCTGCCAGCGGTGGATCGCCAGATCTTGCGCGTGTGCGCCTGGGAGATCATGTTCAACGACGCGGTCGACGCGCCAATCTCCATCAAGGAGGGCGTGGAAATGGCCGCGGAGTATTCCGCCGCGCAGGCTGCGCCCTACATCAACGTGGTGCTCGACGGGGTCGCGCAGCGCGGACTCCCGGAGGCACCCTTCGCGGAGGAAGATGACGCAGAGCCAGCCCAAAGCGCAGATGACGCGCAGCGAATCGTGACCGAGACGGTGGCCGAGGCCGCTGTCCCGACTGAAATGAGCCCGCAAGAACCCTAAGACACCGCAAGGACACACCCAATGGCAAAGGTCTCCATCGAAGAAGCACAGGCCTTCAAGGTCGGCCCGGATTTCCAGATCGACGATGTGGACCCGGCAGCCACCCCGGGCGTCAAAGACGTGGGGGAGGCCTTCGAAAAGTTCGACGATGAGCTTGGCGTGCTGCAGAAGAAGCTCTATGCCAACGGGCGCGCGGGCACGCCGGGGACCGGCTCGGTGCTCTTGGTGCTCCAGGGGATGGATACTGCGGGCAAGGGCGGGATCATTCGCCACGTCATCGGCGGGACGATGGATCTGCAGGGGGTGCACATCAAGGCTTTCGGCGCGCCGACTGAAGAGGAAGCCGAGCACGACTTTCTGTGGCGGATCGCCCCGCACCTGCCGGAGCCTGGCCAAATCAGCGTGTTCGACCGCTCCCACTACGAGGACGTGCTGGTCCAGCGGGTCAAGCAGATGGCACCGCCGGAGGAGATCGAGCGCCGCTACGGCGCGATCGTGGACTTTGAGGAGAAGGCTGCGGCGCAGGGCACGAAGATCATCAAGGTCATGCCGCATATCTCGCGCGAGTTCCAGGCGGAAAACCTGCGCGAGCGCATCGAGAACCCGGAGAAGCACTGGAAGTACAACCCGGGCGACATCGATGACCGGAAGTTGTGGACGCAGTACATGGCCGCGTATCAGATCGCGTTGACGCGCACGTCGACAGATACCGCCCCCTGGTACTGCATCCCCTCCGACAACAAGAAGTACTGCCGCACCGTGGTCAAGACGCTGCTTGTCGACGCGCTCAAGCAACTCGATCCACAGTGGCCCGCCGCCGACTTTGACCCGGCGACGGAGCTTGCGCGGCTAGAGAACTCTTAGCTCTCCGTTTTCTGGGCGGCCTCGCGGGCCGAGGTGATTTCCTCAATCAGGGCATGCATCGCGTCCTGGCCGCGCATCAGTCCGTCGAGGCTGCGCTTGAGGGCGCTGGAGAGCTGCTCGTCGGTCATGCCGGCAGCGACCTGGTTCTCCGACTCCGTGCGGATAATCAGCGTGTCCGCCTTGTTGACAACAAGCGCGCGAGCGTCCAAGAAAGAGGAGTTGACCTGGTTTGCAGCCAGGTACACGGTGGGGTCCGGCGTATCGGACGGCGTTTCCGTTGCGGCGTCGGCGCGCGCGATGAGCACCGAGTCCAGCAGGACGAACAGCACGTTGTAGCCGTTGATGTTGGCATGCGCGGCGCGGCCGGAGGCGTCGGTCTGCACGGTGACGTCGAGGTCTGCGAGCGCGTCCGCGACGCGGTCGATGGTGACCAGTTGTGTTGTATTAGTGCTCATCGTGCGGATCCTCCCAAGTGACGAGGGTGGGGAATGAAGTGGCCAAGAAGTCGAAGGCCTGCAGCGTGGTGTCGATCGAGCTCATGATGAACGCACCGAGCTGGTTGTAGGATGCGCCGTGCGTGATGTCGAGCGTGCGGATCGCGCTAATCGCCAGGTGGTCTTCGCCCTGCTCGAAGAATCGCAGGGTGGGCGCGAAGTGCGTCTGGTTGTGCTCGTTGGTGGCGAGCAGGATGTGCGAGGCCATGTCCTTCGGAATCTTTCCGCGCCAGAGCGACTCGAAGATGAGGTGGTCGCTGTCGAATGCCACCACGATGGCGGCGTTGATGAAGCCGGAGCGCACCGTGCCGTCCTCGACGCGGTGCTCGAGGCCCTCGGCGCTGAAGATCTCGGCGACGGCCTCCGGGGTCACCTCCTTGAGCTCGTTGTTGGAGTCAGCCTGCGCTGCGGCGTTGACCTCGGCGACGGTCTCCGCGTCCGGGGCGCTCGGAAGCTCGGCCCCGTCCGCAGCTGACTGGGACGCGTGTGGGGGTGTCGTGTTGTTGCTACTCACACAGACGACTGTACCTGCCACGCTTCGTCACGCGAGTGAGGCATAAGTGCTAAAATGCTGGGCAGTCTCAACAATCTTTCAGACCGGGACTCGGCCCGCAGTACGCGGGTTTTGCACAAGCATCCTTTAAATTCCGCACTGTGAGGCGGGGAAGGAGGCGAGATGAGTGGAGATACCCGCACGACGGTGGAGCTGCTAAGCGCAGACGACGTCGCGCGCACGATCGCACGCATTGCGCACCAGATAATTGAAAAGACGGCGCTGGACACAGCATCGCAAGATGGTACCGCGCCCGTGCAGCTGCTCGGCATTCCCTCCGGGGGTGTGCCCTTGGCGCAGCGCATCGCGGCAGCTATTGAGGAATTCTCCGGGGTGAGCGTGCCCGTCGGTAGCCTCGATGTCACCCTGTACCGCGATGACTTGCGCGACAAGCCGCACCGCGCGCTGCGCCCGACCAGCATTCCTGCACCGCTCGATGGGGCGACGGTGGTGCTCGTCGATGATGTGCTGTACTCGGGGCGCACGATCCGCGCTGCCCTGGACTCGCTGCGCGACATCGGGAGGGCAGAGACGATTCAGCTTGCCGTGCTGGTTGACCGTGGGCACCGCCAGCTGCCCATCCGCGCAGACTATGTGGGCAAGAACATCCCGACCGCGTTGAGCGAGGACGTGACCGTCACACTCACGCCGATCGACGCCGTTGACGCGGTCACGCTGCACCGGGAGGCATAAGAGATGAAACACCTCATTGATATTGCAGACCTAAGCCGGGACGAGGCGCTTGCCATCATGGACGAGGCCGACCGCTTCAAGGAGGCCCTAGACGGCCGCGAGATCAAGAAGCTGCCCACACTGCGGGGCCGCACCATCTTCACCCTGTTCTACGAGAACTCCACCCGCACCCGCTCCTCGTTTGAGACAGCGGGCAAGTGGATGAGCGCAGACGTGATTAATATCTCCGCGTCCAGTTCCTCGGTGAAGAAGGGCGAATCGCTCAAAGATACGGCGCAGACGGTCGAGGCCGTCGGCGCGGACGCGATCGTGGTGCGCCACCCGGCTTCGGGTGCGGCGCAGCTGCTGAAGCAGTGGCTGCCGGGCACTTCGATCATTAACGCAGGTGACGGCAAGCACCAGCACCCCACGCAGGCCTTGTTGGACGCGGTGACCATGCGCCAGCGCATCGGCGAGATCGCCGGGCGCAAGGTGGTCATCGTGGGCGACATCGTGCACTCGCGCGTGGCGCGCTCGAACGTCGACCTGCTCCACCTGTTGGGCGCGGAAGTCGTGCTCGTGGCTCCGCCGACGCTTTTGCCCACTGGGGTGGAGCACTGGCCGGCGCGCGTGGCCTACGACCTGGACGCCGAGATTGCGGATGCGGACGTGGTGATGATGCTGCGCGTGCAGGCCGAGCGCATGCACGGCGGGTTCTTCCCCTCGCACCGCGAGTACGCCACCCTCTACGGCTTGAGCACGCAGCGCGCCAACCGGATGAAAGAAGGCGCGATCATCATGCACCCGGGCCCGATGTTGCGCGGGATGGAAATCAACTTTGCTGTTGCGGAGCGCGACAACACCGCGGTGCTGCAGCAGGTCACCAATGGCGTCTACACCCGCATGGCCGTGCTGTTTACGCTGCTTGTGGGAGAGGAAGAGTAAATGGGAAAGCTCGTAATCAAAAACGTCCGTCCCTACGGTGAGGACGAGGTGCAGCTGCTTATCGACGGCGGCGTGATCCAAGCCATCGGTAAAGACCTCGGCCTCGATGAGACAGATGAGTCCTTCGAGGTCATTGACGCCGGCGGCAAGGTGTTGCTGCCGGGCCTGGTGGATATGCACGTCCACCTGCGCGAGCCGGGACGCGAGGACACGGAAACCATTGCCACCGGCTCCGATGCGGCAGCCAAGGGCGGGTTTACCGCGGTGTTCACCATGGCGAACACCAGCCCCGTGATCGACCAGCCTTTCCTCGCCGACGCGGTGTGGGAAAAGGGCCAGGCCTACGGCAAGTGCGACGTCTACCCGGTCGGTGCGATCACGCAGAACCTGGAAGGCACACAGCTCAGCGAGATCGGGCTGATGAGCCAAGGACACGTCCGCATGTTCTCCGACGACGGCAAGTGCGTCAACGACCCGCAGGTCATGCGCCGCGCGGTCGAATACGCGAAGGCCTACGACGTCCTGCTCGCCCAGCACGCCGAAGACCACCGCATGACCGCGGACGCGGTCGCCCACGAGGGCGAGACCGCGGCCCGGCTGGGCTTGGGCGGTTGGCCGCGCGTGGCGGAGGAATCCGTCGTCGCCCGCGACGTAATCATGACCCGCGACTACGGCGGCCGCCTGCACATCTGCCACGCCTCGACCGAGGGCACAGTCGAGCTGCTGCGCTGGGCAAAGGAACAGGGCATCAGCGTCAGCGCCGAGGCGACCCCGCACCACCTGCTGCTTACCGACGAGAAACTCGAGACCTACGACGGCGTCTACCGCGTCAACCCGCCGCTGCGCGAGCAGCGCGACACGATCGCGCTGCGCGACGCGCTGCTTGACGGCACGATCGACGTGGTGGCCACCGACCACGCCCCGCACGGCTCCGAGGACAAGTGCGTGGAGTTCGAGCACGCCAAGCCCGGCATGCTGGGCCTGGAGACCTCGCTGCCGATCATCGCGCAGGTCTTCGTGGAGTCCGGTCTGGCGGACTGGCGCTTCGTGGCGAAGGTGATGAGCGAGCGCCCCGCCGAGATCCTGCGCCTTGCAGACCAGGGCCGCCCGATCGCGGAAGGGGAGCCGGCCAACCTGGTGCTCGTCGACCCGGGTAAGGCGTGGACCGTCGAGGGCGAGAAGCTGCGCTCCAAGGCGTCGAACACCCCGTACGAGGGCACGGAGTTTGCCACCAGCATCGCGTTGACGATGCTGCGCGGCGAAGTGACCTACCGGGCCGACGAGACTGAGACCGAAACGACTACCAGCACGAAGTAATTTTTCAAAGGAAGCAATCATGACTGAATCTCGAATCCCTGCGGCCCTCGTGCTTGGCGACGGTCACGTTTACCGCGGCTATGCCTTCGGTGCCGTCGAGCCCGACAGTGCCATCGACCCTGTCTACGGGGAAGCGGTGTTTACCACCGGCATGACCGGCTACCAGGAGACCATGACGGATCCCTCGTATCACCGCCAGATCGTGGTGATGACGGCACCGCAGATCGGCAACACCGGCTGGAACGACGAGGACAACGAGTCCCGCGACGGCCGCATCTGGGTCGCTGGCCTGATCGTGCGTGATCTTTCCAAGCGCGTATCGAACTGGCGCGCTGAGCGCTCGCTGGAAGAGGAGATGCGTGCCCAGGGCATCGTGGGCATCTCCGGAATTGATACGCGCAGCGTGGTCCGTCACCTGCGCAACGAGGGTTCTGCGCCGGCGGGCCTGTTCGTGGGCGAGGCGTCGCAAAGCGATGTCCAAGACTTGGTGGCGAAGGTCAACGAGCAGCCGACCATGGCTGGCGCGGACCTCTCTGCACAGGTCAGCACTGATGCGCCCTACACCATTGAGGCGGTGGGAGAGAAGCGCTTTACCGTCGTGGCCTACGACATGGGTATCAAGACGGCCACCCCGAACCACCTGGCCCAGCGCGGCGTGGAGACGATCGTCGTGCCGGCGAACACCCCCTTCGAGGACATTGCGCAGTACTCGCCGGACGGCGTGTTCATTTCCAACGGCCCGGGCGACCCGGCGACCGCGGACGAGATGGTTGGGATTACCCGGAAGGTCATCCAGGAGAAGCTGCCGCTATTTGGCATTTGCTTTGGCAACCAGATCCTCGGCCGCGCGCTCGGGCTTGACACGTACAAGCTGAAGTTCGGCCACCGCGGCGTCAACGTGCCGGTGAAGAACCACCTGACCTCCAAGATCGACATCACCAGCCAGAACCACGGCTTCGCGCTCGCCGCACCTGAGGGCGTCGGCGCCGGCGAAACCTTCGACACCGAGTTCGGCCCGGCCGTCATCACGCATACCTGCCTTAACGACGACGTCGTGGAGGGCGTGGCGCTGGAAAATGGGATGGCGTACTCGGTGCAGTTCCACCCCGAATCCGCCGCCGGCCCGCACGACGCGAACCCGCTCTTCGACCAGTTCATCGCGCTGATGGATGAGCACAGCCCGAACGCAAAGTAACCAGGAAGAACGAAAGTACTAGGGAGTATCACCGATGAAACGAGAAGACATCAACCACGTCCTGGTTATTGGCTCCGGGCCGATTGTGATTGGTCAAGCCTGCGAGTTTGACTACTCGGGTACGCAGGCGTGCCGCGTCCTCAAGGAAGAGGGACTGCGGGTCACGCTGATCAACTCGAACCCGGCCACCATCATGACGGACCCGGAGTTCGCCGACCACACCTACGTCGAACCGATCGAGCCGCACTACATCGACATGATCCTGGAGAAGGAGGCGAAACAGGGCAACCCTGTCGACGCTATCCTGGCAACGCTTGGCGGCCAGACCGCGCTGAACGCCGCAATCCAGCTGGATCGCCAGGGCATCCTGGAAAAGCACGGGGTCGAACTGATCGGTGCGAACATCGACGCGATCGAGCGTGGCGAGGACCGCCAGAAGTTCAAGGACATCGTGGAGAAGATCGGCGGCGAGTCCGCCCGCTCCCGCGTCTGCTACACCATGGACGAGGTCCACGAGACGGTCGAAGAGCTTGGCCTGCCGGTCGTCGTGCGCCCGTCGTTTACCATGGGCGGGCTGGGCTCCGGCCTGGCCTTTACAATGGAGGACCTCGACCGCATTGCCGGCGGCGGCCTAGAGGCCAGCCCCGAGGCGAACGTGCTCATCGAGGAATCCATTCTGGGCTGGAAGGAGTTCGAGCTCGAGCTCATGCGCGACGGCGACGACAACGTCGTGGTCATCGCCTCGATCGAAAACGTGGATGCGCTCGGCGTGCACACCGGCGACTCCGTCACCGTGGCACCCGCGCTGACGCTGACGGACCGCGAGTACCAGACCATGCGTGACCAGGGCATCGCCATTATCCGCGAGGTGGGCGTGGACACCGGCGGCTGCAACATCCAGTTCGCAGTCAACCCGGAAGACGGCCGCATCATCACCATCGAGATGAACCCGCGCGTGTCGCGCTCCTCGGCGCTGGCGTCGAAGGCGACCGGCTTCCCGATCGCCAAGATCGCCTCCAAGCTGGCCATCGGCTACACGCTCGACGAGATCACCAACGACATCACCGGTGTCACGCCTGCCGCCTTCGAGCCGACGCTGGACTACGTGATCGTGAAGATGCCGCGGTTTGCCTTCGAGAAGTTCCCGGGCAGCGACGACACGCTCGGCACCTCCATGAAGGCGGTTGGCGAGGCCATGGGCATCGGCCGCAACTACATCCAGGGCCTGAACAAGGTCATGCGCTCGATGGAGGACAAGCCGAATGGCTTCTGGACCCGCCCGGACGAGTACTTCGCGGAGGGCCGCGAGAACGACGTGGCCGCAGTGCTCGAGGACCTCAAGGTCCCGACGGACAAGCGCATGTACGACGTCGAGCTCGCCTTGCGCCTCGGCGCGAGCGTCGATGAGGTGCACGAGGCCAGCGGCATCGACCCCTGGTTCCTCGCCGAGCTGCAGGCGCTCGTGGACTTCCGCCAGCAGCTTATCGACGCCCCCGTGCTCGACGCCGAACTCCTCCGCGAGGCCAAGGCCTATGGGCTGTCCGATGCCCAGATTGCGGCGCTGCGGCCGGAGCTGGCGGGCGAGGACGGCGTGCGTTCCCTGCGCTGGTCGCTGGGCATCCACCCCGTGTTCAAGACCGTCGATACCTGCGCCGGCGAGTTTGAGGCACAGACGCCGTACCACTACTCGGCCTACGAGATAGACCCGAACGCCGAGAGCGAGGTGGCCGAGACCGGCCGCGAGAAGGTCATCATCTTGGGCTCCGGCCCGAACCGCATCGGCCAGGGTATCGAGTTCGACTACTCCTGCGTGCACGCGGCGCTGGAGCTGTCGCGTATCGGCTACGAGACGGTGATGGTCAACTGCAACCCGGAGACCGTCTCCACCGACTACGACACGGCGGACCGTCTCTACTTCGAGCCGCTGACCTTCGAGGACGTCATGGAGATCTACCGCGCCGAGTCGGCCTCGGGCACGGTGGCTGGCGTGATCGTGCAGCTGGGCGGCCAGACCCCGCTGGGCCTGGCGCAGCGCCTTGCCGACGCGGGCGTGCCGGTGGTTGGTACGACCCCGGAGGCGATCGACTCGGCGGAGGACCGCGGCGAGTTCGGCGACGTGCTCGAGGCCGCAAACCTGCCGGCACCGGCCTACGGCACCGCGACCTCCTTCGAGGAGGCACGCGAGGTTGCAGCGGGCATCGGCTACCCGGTGCTCGTGCGCCCCTCTTACGTGCTCGGTGGGCGCGGCATGGAGATCGTCTACGACGAGACCAGCTTGCACGACTACATCGACCGCGCGACCGAGCTGTCGCCGGACCACCCGGTGCTGGTCGACCGCTTCCTGGATTCCGCGATTGAGATCGACGTCGACGTGCTCTGCGACGGTGAGGAGGTCTACCTCGGCGGCGTGATGGAGCACATCGAAGAGGCCGGTATTCACTCCGGCGACTCCGGCTGCGCCCTGCCGCCGATGACCATCGGCCCGGAGGACATCGCTCAGGTCCGCCGCTCCGCCGAGGCGCTCGCGCACGGCATTGGCGTCAAGGGCCTGATGAACGTGCAGTTCGCGCTGAAGGACGACATTCTGTACGTCATCGAGGCAAACCCACGCGCCTCCCGCACAGTCCCGTTCGTGTCCAAGGCGACGGGCGTGCACCTGGCGAAGGCCGCCGCCCGCATCATGATGGGTGCCCCCCTTGCCGAGCTGCGCGAGGAGGGCCTCATCCCGACCGATTACGACGGCGGATCGCTGCCGCTCGACCACCCGATCGCGGTGAAGGAGGCGGTGCTGCCGTTTACCCGCTTCCGTCGCCCCGACGGCTCGCTGCTCGATACCATCCTCGGGCCCGAGATGAAGTCCACCGGCGAGGTCATGGGCCTTGCCCCGTCGTTTGGCGTGGCTTACGCCAAGGCAGAGGTTGCGGCCTTTGGTCCGCTGCCGACGGAGGGCACGGTGTTCGTTTCCGTCGCTAACCGCGACAAGCGCACGCTGATTTTCCCGATCCAGCGCCTGTCCACCATGGGCTTCAAGATCGTGGCGACCGCAGGTACCGCGCAGATGCTGCGCCGCAACGGTATTGCCTGCGAGACGGCGCTGAAGGCCTCGGAGGTGCGCGAGGGCGGCGAGGGGACCTCGATCGTCGACCGCATCAGCGAAGGCGAGATCGACCTGATCCTCAACACTCCGGCCGGGTCCTCCGGCGCTCGCCACGACGGCTACGACATCCGTGCCGCCGCCGTGGTCGCGGGTGTGCCGATCATGACGACGGTCCAGGGCGTGACTGCCGCCGTGCAGGGCATTGAGGCCATCCGCGGCAACGAGATCACGGTGACCAGCCTGCAGGAGCTGGAGCACGCGGGCGAGGAAGCGAAGGCTTAAGGCCATGGCGCAGAGTGTGGACACCCAGCCCGGCTTTGGGCAGCAGCTTGTCGACGCCGGCGAGCGCCACGGCAGGCTATGCGTAGGCATCGACCCGCACGCCGCCCTGCTCGAGCAGTGGGGCCTGAGCGACAGTGTGGAGGGACTGCGCGAGTTCTCCCGCATCTGCGTGGAGGCCTTCGCAGGCAACGTCGCGCTGGTCAAGCCGCAGGTAGCGTTCTTCGAGCGCTTCGGCTCGCGCGGGTTCGCGGTGCTGGAGGAGACTCTCGCTGCGCTGCGCGAGCGCGACACGCTCGTGGTGGCGGACGCGAAGCGCGGCGATATCGGCTCGACCATGGCCGGCTACGCCGACGCTTGGCTCGCACCAGGCTCGCCGCTGGAAGCCGACGCGGTGACGCTGACGCCATATCTCGGCGTGGGATCTCTCGAACCGGCAATTGAGCTGGCGGCTGCCCACGGCAAGGGTGTGTTCGTCATGTCGGCGAACTCCAACCCCGAGGCAGAGGCCTTCCAGAGCTCGCTGATAGGGGAGCGCACGGTCGCCCAGTACATGGTCGATGGTTGCGCGGCTTACAACGAGGGCGCAGCTGTCGGTCACGTTGGCGTCGTAGTCGGCGCAACGGTGCAGAACCCACCCGTGCTCGCGCACCTCAACGCGCCGGTACTCATGCCTGGCGTGGGTGCGCAGGGCGCGACGATGGAGGACGTCGCCCGCATCGCCCGCGGGCGAGCACAGCTGGTGTTTCCGAACATGTCGCGCTCCGTGTTGAAGGCTGGGCCGGACGTGGATGAACTGCGGAAACAGGCGCGCGACCTGGCGAAATAAGGTTTTTGGCGAGGGCGTTTGCGCTTTTCGCTAAAAAGCCTGGTAGTTTAGTTCCGTCAAAGCGTTGACGTGGCGAAATACCGTACGGTGTGCGGTACGAGCTGCGGTGCCTTTCCCGGCACGTCATCAACGCGGCGGAATTAACCCAGTGCTACACTTAGCCAGAACTGAGAGTTGCAGCGGTGGTATTTTGGCCGATGTCTTCGGCCTGCTACCGTGTGGCACTCTTGGAACGACGGTTTAGGTAGGACTGGACCGAAACGTACTACTATTTTATGGAGGAACCAGTGGCACTTCCACAGTTGACTGATGAGCAGCGCAAGGCAGCACTTGCAAAGGCAGCCGAGGCACGCAAGCAGCGTGCTGAGCTGAAGGCTTCCCTCAAGCGCGGCGACACCAACCTCAAGGACGTGCTCGCGAAGGCTGAGTCCGACGAGATCATCGGCAAGACCAAGGTCTCCGCACTGCTCGAAGCAATGCCGAAGGTGGGCAAGGTCAAGGCCCGCGAGATCATGGAAGAGCTGGAGATCGCACAGACCCGCCGCCTGCGCGGCCTGGGTGAGCGTCAGCGTCGTGCGCTGCTCGAGCGCTTCGGTTTCTCCGAGGACTAAACCATGACTGAGGTATCGCCGCGAGGCAGGCTGGTCGTGCTGGCCGGCCCCTCCGCTGTAGGTAAGTCGACAGTGGTGCACAGGCTTGTGAGCGATGTCCCTGATCTGTACTTCTCCGTCTCCATGACCACTCGGGCTCCGCGCCCGGGCGAGGTCGACGGGGAAGACTACTTCTTTGTCAGTGCTGATGACTTCCAGCGCCGCATTGATGCAGGCGAGATGCTGGAGTGGGCCGACATTCATGGCGGATTGCAGCGCTCCGGTACTCCGGCTGGTCCGGTGCAGGAGGCGCTCGATGCGGGCCGTCCCGTGCTGGTGGAAGTAGACCTCGCAGGCGCGCGCAACATTAAGCGGCTGATGCCCGAGGCGTCGACTGTCTTTTTGGCCCCGCCTTCGTGGGAGATTCTGGTACAGCGTCTCTCCGGCCGAGGCACAGAGACGGAAGACGTGATCCAGCGTCGTTTGCTTACCGCACGCGAAGAGCTCAATGCACAGCACGAGTTCGACGATGTAGTGGTCAACGATGATGTGGATACCGCCGTCGCGGCAATTGCCAGCATCCTGATGAACAGCACGAACAACGAGACAAACGAGTAGGTTTTAGTGAGCAACATTACTGAGGATCAGTCGCAGGTCACCGCGGATTCGCCGGAGCAGAAGACCTACGACACCCCGCAAGGTATTACCGCGCCCCCGATCGACGAGCTGCTGACGAAGGTGTCGTCCAAGTACGCCCTCGTCATCTTCGCGGCCAAGCGTGCCCGTCAGATCAACAGCTTCTACCAGGACTCCGAGGACGGTGTCTTCGAGTTCGTTGGCCCGCTGGTCACGCCGGAACCCGGCGAGAAGCCGCTTTCGATCGCACTGCGCGAGATCCAGGCCGGTCTGCTGGAGCACGAAGAAGGCCAGTAATCAGACCGTAGCGTTGTAACGCCCGCCCGCCGTCCCCTCGGCTGGCGGGCGTTGCGCATTGCGTATGCTTGGGTGCCATGAGCGATGTGCAAGGAAATGGCGTCAAGGCAACCACGGATGAGTCTCGGGGGCGGCGCGTCGTCGTGGGGGTGGCCGGCGGCATCGCGGCGTACAAGGCGTGCCACCTCGTGCGGGACTTTAAAGAGGCTGGTGACGACGTCCGCGTCGTCCCCACCCCAAGCGCACTCGAGTTCGTCGGCGCGGCTACTTTCGAAGCGCTGTCCGGCCACCCCGTGGACACGGGCGTGTTCTCCCGTGTCGACGAGGTGCAGCACGTGCGCGTCGGCCAGGAGGCGGACCTGGTGGTCATCGCCCCGGCTACGGCGGATGTGATTGCACGCATCGCCGCGGGTCGTGCGGATGACCTGCTCACCGCCACGGTGCTTGTCGCCACCTGTCCCATCGTGATCGCGCCGGCCATGCACACGGAGATGTGGCTGAACCCGGCCACGCAGGCGAACGTCGCCACCCTGCGCGAGCGCGGGATCACGGTACTCGAGCCCGCGCATGGCCGCCTCACTGGGAAGGACACCGGCCCCGGGCGCCTGCTGGAACCGCACGTGATCGCTGAGATGGCGCGCACGGTACTCGCCACCGGGCCGCTGTCGCAGTCGCTGTCGGGCAAGCGCGTGCTCATCAGCGCGGGCGGCACGCAGGAGAATATCGACCCCGTGCGCTATATCGGCAACCGTTCCTCGGGACGGCAGGGCTTTGCGCTTGCCGACGTCGCCGCGCACAAGGGCGCCAGCGTCACCGTTGTCGCCGGAAACACCGAGGAGCTGGAAACGCCCGCGGGAGCTGAGGTCGTGCGGGTGCGCTCCACGCGAGAGATGGAGGCGGCGATGCGCGAGCGCGCTGTTGACGCCGATGTGGTCATCATGGCCGCTGCGGTCTCTGACTACCGCCCGGAGCACGAGGCAACCTCGAAGCTAAAGAAGGGGCGGGCGAACGAAGACCTGGAGACGTTGCACCTCGTCGAAAACCCGGACATTTTGCGCGGGCTGGTTGCCATGCGCGATGCGGGGGAGACGCAGGCGCGGATTATCGGGTTCGCGGCCGAGACGGATCAGCCCCTGGAGCACGGGAAGGCGAAGCTTGCGCGCAAGGGCGCGGACATGCTCATGGTCAACGACGTCTCCGGCGGCAAGGTGTTTGGCCAGCTACGCAACTCCGGCTGGCTGCTCACCCGCGACGGTGGCGTCGCAGAGGTTGCCGACGGCACGAAGCACGAGGTCGCGGCACGGATTTGGGACGCGGTGGAGCGCTTCGAGAAGTAGCGTTGCGTTTAGGGTGCTTGCTCCTCTGACGCGCTAGTCAAGGTTCTCTTCTGTTGTGCAGGTGCAGTGTTCGCATTCGTCGTCCTCGCAGGGTTTGTCGGCGAAGTTGTCGCCGTAGTCTTCGAGTTCGCATTGGAGGCGGGCGTGGTCGTCGCGTTTCGGGGTTTGGCGGTCTTTGGAGACCCAGCGTGCTCCGTCGGGTGCGATGAAGTGGATTTCTGTGCCGTGGCGCATGATGAGGACCTCCCGGTCGGTGACCATGGAGTGACACGAGGAGCAGAGTGGGATGAGGTTGTCGAGGTCGGTGTGTCCTCCGTTGGCCCAGTCATCGATGTGGTGGGCTTGCATGAACATGTCATGGTTGCACCCGGGCATCGCGCACTGGTGGCCCCACATGGACATGAGTGCTTCCATTTGGATTTTGGAGACAAGCCTGCGTTTGCGCCCGTAGTTGATGATGAGTCCGTGGTCGTCGAAAAGCACGCCCCGGGCCTCAGCATTGGCGGCGACGTTGGCGAGGTTGAAAGCGGGGACGGCCTTGTTGTTGGGGAGATACCCGTTGCCGCTGGTGCTCATCATGATGTTGACTTGTGCTGCTGGTGCCAGCCTGGTGCTTTTGGCCATGCCGGAGCGCACCAACTGCACCATGCCCATCAGGGCGTGGAGCAGGAAGCGTTGGGGTGGTAGCCCAAAGCCGGTGTTGAGGATGTCTGCCCCGCTTGTATCGGGTCGGGTGGTGGCTTCTTCGAATGCGGTGGTGAGTTTGTTTTCGTCGAACTCTCCTTTCTCGTCGATGTAGTCGGTCATGGTGTTAAGGCCTGCGTGGTAGGCGAGGGCTCCTGCTTTGAGGGACCTGACCCCCGTTAGGTAGACACCTG